>JAUVDE010000090.1 GCA_030595485.1 Draconibacterium sp. | reverse complement strand
TTAGGTTAAATACAATGCCCGCAAAGATATTCAATTTGTTAAATCTACAAGGTGGGGTTTGTCAGGTTTTGGTTTTAGTACTATCTAAATTGTCAAATGAATATTCAAACCCCAAACTTAGCTTGAGACATGACCGGATATGTTATTTCTCTTTCTCGATTTATGCAGATTTTAACTTTTCAGAAATCCAGAATTTAATAATTGATTGTCGGGTTACCCCTAACTTCAAAGCTTGTTGATCCAACATTCGGATCATCCACTCGGGAAAATCTACACTAACACGCCTAGTCTCCAAATCGCTCCGCTTGGCAGTATTTAAATCCAGAAATTCAGTTATATCTTTCCCTTCATCAAACAAAACATCAAACTCCTCACTTGTAATAGATTTCTTTTTCATCTCTTCTCGATTTTCTAACTGATATTATCCGAACATGGTCTTCTCGTATTGTGAAAATTGCAGACCAAACTTCACCTTTTTGTTCAGCAATTAAAAGTTTTCGCAATTCACCAACCGTTCTTGCCTCAATCTCAATCCGTTTGGAATCGGACCAGAGAGATTGTGCCTCTTCAAAATCAATTCCATGCTTTTGTTTATTAATAAAGCTCTTATTCGGATCGTATTCAAAATCCATAAAATACTTTTCTTTCCAACAAATGTACAAAAAAGGATTAATTAATGTACATTAATTAATCCTTTTTCACCCATCACATGTTTCAAATATGATAAAAACAAAACTATTCAGGTTGAACTAAAGTGTATTTTGCATCGTAAAGTTTTACTTGTCGCTTTTTCCAAACCGCACCTTCCAAAAACAATGGATGTGGTTGAGAAACGTCCCAGTCGCCCAATTTTTTAAGCATCGATTTTGTTAAATCCAAATTATCGAATGCAACATTATTTTGCTCAGAAATATCTTTCGACAAATCAAACAACATTGGAAAACGATCGGGCAAACGAACTAACTTCCAGTTTCCTTCGCGAATTGCTGCACTAATAGTAAACCTCCAGTTAAATGATTTATGTGGAATGGATTGAGTTTCTTTTGTTAGGAATGGCATTAGATTTACCCCATCAAAAACTACATCTTTGGTAATTTGTCCTCCTGCTAACTCAAAAAAAGTAGCGGCAAAATCAAGTGAAATCACCGGATTTTTATAGGTTTTCCCGGCATCCAGTTTTCCTTTCCAGTTCATAATAAAAGGAACTCGAATTCCTCCTTCGAGTAAAATCCCTTTCTGCCCATTTAAAGGAGCATTTATCGATGCATTTGAATCTACCGGCCCACCATTGTCACTAATAAAAACTATTAAAGTATTTTCGGCCAATCCCTGCTTTTCAACCTCTTTCATTATCCTACCCACGTTCACATCTAAGCGATGTACCATTGCGCAATACTTTCTCCGCTTTTCATTTTTAATGTGTTTAAACAATTCTAAATCAGCTTCAGTGGCATGCATTGGAGCATGTGGAGCATTAAACGATGCAAACAAAAAGAAAGGTTCGTTTTTATGGCGTTTCACAAAATCAACACATTCATCACCCTTATCATCTGTAATGTAAGTAATTGCCTGCGGTGTTTTGTAATTGCATTCAATTGGGGCATCGTAACCTTTTCCATCGGGTTTTGATGTAAAATAATTATGGCCACCTCCGGTGTATCCCCACATTTCGTCGAAACCACGTTTTAATGGATGATAATCGGGCTGCTCGCCCAAATGCCATTTTCCAATTAAACCTGTAGCGTAACCCAGTTTATCTAAACGACTTGCAATGGTTGTTTCAGTAAGCGGAAGCCCCAAGTATTGCGGATCGAATCCGGGTTGGTTACCACCCATGTTGTTATCGTGTCCAAAATGCACCTGGTTTCGTCCGGTTAATAATCCAGCGCGCGATGGACTGCAAACCGGTGCTGAAACATAACCTTGCGTAAAGTTAATTCCTTCTTCGGCCAGACGATCGATATTTGGCGTTGGTATTTGCTTACTGCCGTTTAAACTAAGGTCGGCAAAGCCCAAATCGTCGGCAACTATTAGAATAAAGTTGGGCTTTCCTCCACTATTTTGAGCCGAAATTAAACTTGTTACAAACAAGAAGACTATTAACAATACTGTTGATTTCATATCTCTAATTTCATTTATCATTTTAATGGTACAAATGTACGTTGCTTAGTTTCATTTATTCAAACAACATTTTTTGTATTTTTTACCACTTCCACAAAAACAAGGATCATTCCGTCCAATATTTATTGAAGGAATCACCGGTTTAATAATTTCCTTTGGAGATTCATTGGCCCCAAACAGATCTAATTCTTTTCCGGGCGGGTTATAATCGTTTTCGTTTCCATCCCCATTTAGTTCATCGTACTGTTCATAAATATTCAGCAACTCATTCTTGCAACTATAACCCGGCACTCTTTCAATATCATTTTTAACAGATTTGAATGAACCTGTAATCCCCTCGGAAACATATCTCAAATCGAACAATTGTTTGATTTCAGCAATAAGTTCAACTGCCTGAATATCCATTGCATGACTAATCATTAGTGCAATTTGGTCATTATCAATAATTCCAGAATCTGGCTTCAACTGGGTAAAATGAATCATAATTGACTTAAACCATTCAATTACCTCCTCTCTTCGTTCAGGGTAGTGAAAGGAAATTTGTGCGAGCGTTGCAACTATTTCTGCTTTAGCATAAGTATCCAAATTGGGGGTTAAAACAAAGTTTTTCAATTTATCAATCTGGTTCTTCCCCATTCTTAACAAAGGATCCCAAAAGGTTTCCACGAATAAATCGTAATACCAAAAATGAAGGAAGTCGCTATCGTATTTAAATGTTTCAAGCAAAGAATCAAGAGCCTCTTCAGCTTCCAGTTCACCCAACAAATACACAGCATGGAGACCAAAGAAGCAATGCTCTTCTTTTAGCATGCCCCTATCGTCCAAACCCCGAAAATATTCGTATCTACAGACAATATCATTCAAAATGGTTTTTAAATCCTCAATAAGCGTTTCTCTCGGAAGAGCAAGAATTGCCATGAGTTTCTCAGACTCAATATTTGAATCAAACTGATAAAGCCACTCCAGTTCAGGATGGTTAAAAATTGGTCTCTCTTTTGTTTGAAGGGATTTTTCTACGCTCGGAACATTTACATTATTATCTGCATCCTTTACGAGCTGCCTCATTCCAAATTCAAAACGTTCTCCCATCAGATGCTTTGAAGCGGCCTCTGTATCAGGATGATCAGGAGCAACAGAACTTAATATCTCCAATCTTGTTTCTGCCTGTTCAAAATCATTTAACGCAGTGTAATAAAATACTGTTAGTTTATAAAATCCTGTAACCTCAGCTAAATGAAATTCGTCACGATGTGGATAAAGGGATTTTAATTCCATGTTTTGTCCCAAAATATCGGGTACTCCTTCCGGCTTATTATCTACAATTAATTGGTAGGCTTTATTTAGCAATCCAAATAGATAATCAGGATGCTCTTTCAGAATCCAATTATTTACCTCTACTGCCTTTGCTTCGTTGCCCATGCTACCGTAGGCTACAGACAGGTAATTTTTTAATTGAGGATTTTTAGGATATCGTTCTATTAAATGAATAAGTTTCCTAATTATAGATGTATTCCCCTTTTTAATTAGCGGATGCAGCTTGTCTAACTCCCATTTTAAAGGAGTAGTAAGATGATTCTGCTTATCCATAAAATCAGGATTGGTGGAAATTTTATATCCCGACATTTCAAATTGGTCGTTCATCGTTTGTTGAAATATTTTTGCTTAGAAACCTAAGAATGTGAGTCAGTTATTGTTCTATATATTCCGGATTTAATTCTGTAGGAACTGGCGCATTTGTATCGGCTCTCCATTTTTCCAACTGGGCTAATAACTCTTTTACTTTTTTAGGATTCGATTCCGCTAAATTATTCTTTTCTCCAATATCTGCCGCCAAATTATATAATTCAATATCATTATTTTCGAAATACTGAATCATTTTCCAATCACCCAAACGAATTGCAGAGCCAGGTCGGGTTCTGAAAACAGGATCTTGCGTTTCAATGTTTCCACCCTCTAAATAAATAGGAAAGTGCCAAAATAATGGGCGTTCTAACATCTTTTCTCCTTTCAAAACAGGTAGAATAGATTTACCATCTAAAACTTTATCGTCTGGTTTCTGAATGCCTGCTGCTTCCAGTATTGTTGGGTAAAAATCGAGATTTGTAACCGGAACATCTGTTTTTGTCCCTGCATCAATTTTACCTTGCCAATACGCAAACATCGGCTCTCGAATACCACCTTCGTAATAGGCTCCTTTTCCTGCACGCAGTGGCCACTGTTTAGTTACTTTATACAATCCGCCATTATCAGAAATAAAAAGAATCAAAGTATTCTCAAGTTTACCCGACTCCTTTAAATTGGCTATCATTCGCCCAATCTGAGTATCGAGGTTTTCAACCATGGTTGCATACTTCGCATTGTTTTGCCCATTCCATTCGGCTTTATTTTCATATTTGGGAAGCAACTCTTTAACCGGATGAATTGGCGTGTGAACCGCATAAGGTGAATAGTATAAAAAGAAAGGTTCATTCTGAAGTGAGTTCAGAAAATCGAGCGTTTTATCCATTACCAAATTTGTAAGGTAATAATCGTCGGATGGTGCTTCCAAAGGAACGCGTTTGTAAGGTGGGTAATAACTTCCGGGATTACCTGCATCGCAACCTCCAATATTTACATCAATTCCACTTTGAGTAGGATCTTTTGTAATGTGCCATTTACCAGCGTGGCAAGTAGTGTAACCAGCATCTTTCATGGCTTCGGTTAAAATATATTGGCTTTCATCTAAATGCCATACGTTTTCGGTGGGTACAATTTTACGTGTCGAACTTTTTCCCCGATCCGAGTTGTTTACGGTATAAACCCCGTGGCGCTGACTCCATTGTCCACTCATCATACACGAACGACTAGGTGCACAATTTGCAGCGGCTGCGTATGCATTTGTAAAAATCATTCCATCGGCAGCCAAGGCATCAATATTTGGGGTTTCGTAATATTGCGAGCCCATAAAGCCCACATCGCGCCAGCCCATATCGTCGATGTTAATTAGAAGAATATTCGGTTTTATACTTTCCCCTTCTGGACTATTATTATTTGAATTTGAACATTGAATTGAGATACTTGATATAAAGATCAGACTCAAAAAAACTAACTTATTTTTCATAATTAAATCAATTAATAACTTTATTTTTCGATATAATATCGATGATTAAATTTCTACTGCCAACAAACACTTATTCACTTTTAACAATTTTTGCCCTGTACTTTGTTCCTAAGTTATCCGTCAAAATTACAACATAAACACCAGGCATAAAATTACTTAAATCGAATGAATAGAACGATGTGCCATTTTCAATTATACCGCTAGACACAACTTGGCCCGATAAAGCATAAATGCGATAATCGAGCTTTTTTCTTTCGGGAATTGAAAGTTGCACCGTGCCACTGGTTGGAACCGGAAATGCTTTCAGTTCTTGATTAGCACTTTGGATATTTACGCTAGTAATATTGGTATAGCAACCAGTAATATTTATCTCTGCAATTGTCGTAAATTCTTTATCGTTAACTTCTGAAAGCGCTACTATTTTAAGATATCGACCCGTTGGTTGAGAGTCGAATTTAATGGGTTGTGGACTAACAGTTTTTTCAAAAACACCGGTTCTAATTGGTGAGCCCCAGTTGGCTTTGTTATCGCTTAAATATATTTTATAATCTTTTATCCGCCCATTTTCACTGCTGCTCCTATTGGTGATACCCAATTGGTGTATGTTATAACTTTCGCCCAAATCGATTTGAATTTCGTGAGGATGAACTGGTTTAGAACTGCGCCATTTTGTATGCCAAAAAGTAGAAGCATCATTATCAAAAGCATGAATTGCCAAACGGTCGTTTTCCTGGCTATCAGCATAAATTAATGTCCACTTGCTTTTATCTAACTCTGCCGGATTCGAACAATCGTTAACTGATGGGCAGCTGGTAACAGAAAACATATTTTCGATGGTTTTTGAAAACACTTCATCGTTATGGGTAACATTCAATGTTACACTGTAATTACCTATTTCGCCCGGAACAATTTTAGGATTACGAACCGTAGCATCGCTAATGTATTGTGGTTGCGGATGGATTTCCCAATTCCAGCTTGCTCCTTCATGATTTAGTATGGAATGGTCGTCTAAACGCAAAGTATCTTCGGTACATGTACTTACCGGCACATCAATCCAAGGATTTAAAAGAGGCAAAAAATCAGGCTCTGCCAATGGCGATTCCCAAATTCCACCTTTCCCGGCAACACGAATTTTACTATCGCGATAAAATGGTTTAGCATAAATAATTGACATACCTGCCGGGTAATTATTATCAAATGCTTCCCAATCGTTCATTCCATCTTTTCGGTAATAAACTTTGCCTATTGCTTCAGCCACATTTTTTTGGGCTGAGATTACAATATAAACCAAATCTTTTCCCGTTTTTGTGGGTTGAATTGCCAATGTTTTGGTGTATTCTGTTTGTGGTAAAGATCCCGACCAATTCTCCCAACTCCCACCTCCATCAGTAGATTTAAGAATTTTACTTTGCCAGCTGGCCGAAGTTTTCTGAGGGCAAGCATAAATTGTATTTTCATCGTATGGAGAAATCACAAAATGGATTTTCCCTGCCCAATCGGATCGTCCGTGATTACTTATCAGAGCTGGTTTATGTGTCCATGTTTCGCCTCCGTTTTCTGAGCGAAACAATCCATCGCCTTCAACATCAGCATATAATACTTTTGGATTTTTATGACTGATTTCAACAAACATTACATCGTCGTTGAAACTATGTAACAAATCGAATGTTACGCCCATGTCCGAACTTTTCCAAAACCCGCTTCCTTCGCCAATATACAAAACCGAATGGTAATTGGGATGATGTAACAGATTTCCTCTTCTGCCACCATAACTTTTCATATTTGGATGTTTTGAAAAGAGAAACTTTTTGTTGGAAACAACATCGTCAATAGTTGCCGGAATAGAAGTTGAATATCCTTTGTTGATATCGCTAAAAACAGCTTGACGGCTTCTTCCGTGCAAAATCCAACCGGTTGGTGCTTCAGCTCCTCCCATTCGCAGCGCCTTCTCTTCGTAAAAGTCGGTAATGGCTGTATTTCCGTTGTGGTATCTGCCGCCAACAATAATATCTTCATTCCATCCCTGATCAAAACCCCACATGTGCGAGCCAATTAATCCCTGAATTCTTGGGTGCCAATTTTCGAGTTCCTGAAAATAGTCGCTTGAATAATTCATGCCACCATCAGTCGACACCCACATTTTTCCATTCTTTAAAAGCTTAATGTCTTGAATATCGGGATGAATGGAAAAAGCACCGCCATAGCCACCAATTTTCTCAAAATTTACAGCGCCGTCAATCGATTTGAAAAGCGAACAAGTTCCCCAGAAAACTGTATTTTCATTGTCGGGTGATACTGCTAATACAAAATCGAAGTACCCTTGCCCCGTTGAAAAGCCTCCTAAACCGGCTTGTTCTCTTGGCTCCCCTCTTTTTGTTCTAAGCCACGACCACGTATTATTGTTTAAGCTTCCTTTGTATATGTAAGCATAATTATCATCAAGTTCTTCAACCAACATCGAAACGTAAATCACATTCGAATTGGCAGGAGTTACAGCCAATAAACCACCACTTTTATTTTTAATATTTGAAGGAAAATCAGGATCTTTTACAAAGGTATTTCCTCCATCTTTTGAAATTACCAGCTCAAAGTTTTGACCTTTCGAAGAAGAAATTCCATAAATGATATTGCTGTCATCGGGTTTAATTTCAATGTCCCAGGTTTGTTTATTCCATCTGTTACCCCACGAATCTCCTCCATTGGTACTTATAAAAATACCTTCGTCGGTAGCTGCAATAATTTTATTGTGATTGTTACTATCAATTCTTAATCGGGAAGCACTAAAAATACTATTCGTAGTTAACATTGGTGTCCAACTTAGACCGCCATCAACTGTTTTATGAATCTGTTTTCCTGCTGAAACATATACAATTTCAGGATTTGAAGGATGAATAGCAGTTGCCGTTACGCCGCCACCAAAAAAATAATCCTGCCCACAAATGTTCCAGGTTAATCCATTGTCGTTCGTTTTATTTACAAACCCGGTTTCGGTTCCACAATACAAAATTTCCGGGTTTGAAGAAGACACATCAAACGAATATACATTAGCCTGCCAGGGTGCTGGTGTTCCTGCCTTTTCAGCATTATCTCCAGTGTTTCGCCATATCGTCTCTTTGGGTCCCCAAAATGTCCAATTCGAATTATTTCTAGTTGCTGATTTTTTACGGATATTATTTTGAAGCAAAGCAGCTTTATTTTTAATAAACAGAGCCTCTTTTCCCGGAATGATTATCTCCCCATTTTCTTGTACATAAGGTTCAATTGCTGATTTCCAGTTTTTATAATATCTGATAATTGCATTCTTTTTATTAGCATTGCAACTCATGTAGGCATCAAATTCATCGCTAATCTCGATGAAATTAACAGGATAATGATACAGTTTTTTTGCCCACGATGGGTATTTCTCACTGTATGAAGGTTTCTCTGATTTGTTTATAGTTGGCAGTTCGTCATAAAGAGTATATTGTGTTTGTGCAAGAACTGAAAACGAAATAAACACAAATAAGAGTACCGATAGAAGTTTCATTGATTGCAGTATTATAAAACAGCAAATGTAAAAAAGCAATTTTTGTAAACAGGATACAATTTATTCAAATGAAGGTGAAAAGTGTATCAAAGCACAAGGCTGAGCGCCAAATGAATCATTTTTGTATGACTCAGTCACCCAAAACAGTTTGCCTAAATTCTTTAATGGCAGCAGGCTCATGCTCCAACTCCATAATCGATTCAATTTGTTTTACAATCTCTGGATAATCTGCCGCAACATTGTTTTTTTCCTGAATATCGTTTCCCAGATTATAGAGTTCAAGTTTGCCAAGTTCATCTCTTCCATTTTTACGAATGCCTTTCCAGTTTCCCATACGAACAGCCTGAGCTCTTCCCAATTCCCAGTACAAATTATCATGGGTATTTTGAATACCTTTCCCTAAAAGAGTTGGCACCATCGAAATTCCATCAATATCGTCAGGTATATTGGCTCCAGCAATTTCGCAAAGTGTTGGCATAACATCCCAAAAAGCTGAAATATGGTCTGACTTTGTTCCCGTTGCTATTTCCCCTGGCCACGAAGCAATCATTGGAACACGCACTCCTCCTTCGTAAAAAGAGCCCTTTATTTCCCGGTTTCCACTGCCTAATATTCCGGCACTGTTAAACCACTGTGAATCTGCTCCGCCATTAAAAGTTGGTCCGTTATCAGAAGTGAAAATGATTAATGTATTGTCATAAATACCCTTCTCTTTAAGTTTGGCAACCAATTTCCCAACATTCTCATCGAAATAAGAAACCATTGCTGCATAAGCAGCATGCGGATTTTTATGAGGGTAATATCCCTTATTTCCAAGATATGGCTCTTCTGGTCCAAACTTTTCGATATAATAATCGACCCAACGTTTTGGAGCCTGCAATGCTACATGCGGAATTAATGATGCCCAATAAAAGAAAAATGGATTGTTTTTGTTTTCAACAACAAAGTTTTCCATTCCTGCATACATAACATCGGGTGCATAGTCAGGCTGTGTATATTTGGCATAATTCTTATCGTCTGCTGGGTCAGCGTCTTTAGGCAGTTTCTCGCTCAAAACCATCGCCTCGTTATCCAAGTAAAGACGTTTGTCGTTTTCATATAAAAACGGAGGATAATAGGTATG
>JAUVDE010000224.1 GCA_030595485.1 Draconibacterium sp. | reverse complement strand
AGTTATGGCGATTTAGATTTTATCGCCGGGCTCCCAAAATTCAAACTGCCTTTTCTTCCAGAAGAAAAAACCTATCGAACCTTTCAAATTCAAGGCGACTCGATGCTTCCCGTAAAAGAAGGTTCGTGGGTAACTTGTTCGTTTGTAGAAAACTGGAACGACATAAAAGATGGCAAAGCCTGCATTGTAGTTACCAAAGATGATGGAATTGTATTTAAACTAATTTACAAACGTCTCGACAATGGCAAATTTCTACTGGTTTCGTTAAACCGAAATTATTCGCCCTATGAAATATCTGTTTCGCAAGTGGTGGAGATTTGGCAATTTGAAACTGTAAATAGTTTTACGCTCACGTAAACAAGCAACGCTCATCGATTAATACAAACAAAAAACAATTACTAAAGTATGAATCGCCAGAATACCATTCCTTTTAGCTAGGTTTGGCGAATGGACAATAAGCAACGTTTTACAAAAACGGAAGAGTTGGCGAATGCCATTTCGCATGGGATTGGTTTAATCTTGGCAATTGCATCAACTTCGGTAATTGTAACTTTTGCTGCTTTGCGCGGCGATGCATGGATGATTACAAGCTCATCTATTTTTGGAGCAACGCTTATTTTGCTCTACTTTTCATCTACAATGAACCACTCGTTGTCGCACGGAAAAGCAAAAGACTTTTTCCATAATTTCGACCAAATCGCGATTTACCTTTTAATTGCCGGAACTTACACTCCTATTGCCTTATCAATGATTCGGCACGATTGGGGCTGGGTAATGTTTGGTATTGAGTGGGGCTTGGCTTTGTCGGGACTTCTGGTAAAAGTATTTATACCCAACAAATTCGAACGGGGAGTAAACGTTTTTATAATCGCCTCTTATGTTATTATGGGATGGTTGCTTCTACTGTTTTTTATCCCTTTACTTAATAACCTAAGCACTGCAAGCATGGTGCTTATTATCTGCGGCGGCTTTTTCTACTCGTTTGGTATTTTGTTTTTCAATATGAAAAAGCTAAAATTCTCGCACCTTATTTGGCATTTAATGGTAATTGGCGGGAGCATTTGCCATTGGCTGGCCATTTTCCTGTTTGTATTATCTTCTAATTAGTGTTCGTCCATAAAGTCCAACTTCTACGTTGTTGCTCAAAATCCAAATCCTCAAATACATTAGTATTCTGCGGTTTTAATTTTTCAAACGCCTTGAATTTGAACTTTCTGAAACAAACACGCGACTTTATAGATAGACTCTAATTAGGATTTAAATACTCCAACAAAGCTTCTATATTCTCAGCCTCTTCTTTAGCATTTTTTTGCCGTTTATTCAGGTAATAATCATAATAGTCCATTTCGTCTTCGGTCCAAATATTTGCCTCTTTATAATCGCCACAATAAGGAACCTGCAAATCAATCCAACACGAAATAATATCCAATTCCTTTTTGCTCAGCTTTGTTTTGCCATGTCCTTCTTTAAGCATTCTCATAAGCTTCGAAGTTGCAGCACCACGGTAATAAGGAGGCAAAAGTGTTGGCACCGATTGCATTCCCGGCCAATTTACCGACTCACTTTTAAAGCTTCCTTTGAATGTACGATGGTGTTCATGAGTATTTGGTTCGTAAGTAGCTTGCAACAGATTCAGGTAGGCATCATTCCATTGTCTTCCGGCGGCATAAGAATTCACTGGTTTATCCAACAAACTAAAAGCTTTTCCTTTATCATCAATACCCCCTCCTACTAAGTCGACTATTGAATTTTCACCACCATTTAGCATTTTCGAGTGGCGATTTGTATGACACGAAATACAGTTTTCAGTTAAAATAGGTTGAACGTGTTTTCTAAAACTAAAGCCACCACTTATTCCATAAAACGATTGCAAAGACTGAACTCCCTTTGCCATGGCCTGTGATTTATTTGCCATAGGAACTGATTCATTTTTATCTTCGTGACAGCCAATACAACTAAAAGTTTCACCGGGTTGCAAAGTCGACCACGAACGCATGGTCTGTGCCACATACCCTGCAGTGTCAATCATTTGAAAATAGACAGGTGTACGTGCAGGCACTTCAAACATTGCCGAGCCATCGGCCTCCACATCAACTTCACCCAAAACACGTTTAATATCCCAGGCACCTTGCCCAAGTGCAATTGGTGTACTAGCTAAGTTTCCAACATTTACACCTCCTTCGTTATTGCTTCCATGATTCCCACGAATTGGCGCAGCTCTAAATTCTATCTCAACTACGCGAAGCTTCTCAATAGTTCCTTTTGCAATTCCTGTTGCACCCGGGCCGTGATATACATCTTGCACGTAATAGTAGCCTTTGTCTTGGCTATAATCTACCCGCGATGGTTTTATAAACACCTTTTTGCGTGGCGACAACGGAACTGCTTGTTTACAATCCATTTTATCATCCCAAGCCAGAACTTCACGCTCACCCTTTGTATTCATAAAATAAAGGAAAAACGGTGTCCGAGGATTACTGTTTACCGGATCGGAAGTAACCAGAAATTCGTTTTCGTTAAAAGGATAAGGATACTGGAATTGAATCCCCTCTTGTCCGTAACGGTCAACTCTAACAGCCTCTTCTTTGCGCACAGGAGCAATTAACTGAATCCCCTCATTCTCCTGCCTTCCTTTTGACGGATCGACAATACCAACCTTACCATGTTGCCAGGTATGATGCCCACAAAAAGTAGCCATTACTTTATTGGTACCGGGAATTTGCCGTGCATGTGTTATTGTTGTTGGATACCACGAATTGTTTCCATAGAATTCGGTTTGTGCCGTTCCATCGGGATTCATTGTAAAAAGTGGTTGCGGAAAAGTCTGCCCCCGGTCGTTATAATCCCAGCGCGTATAAATAACCTTACCACTTTCCATTACGGTTGGATAAGTTGTTTGTACCTGATCGAAACCAACACGTCGCAGAAAACGACCATCATTTTTTATCAAATACAAATTACTAACATCGGTTTTCCAGCAATCTACAGTCTGTTCGCAACGCGATGAATTAAAAATAATGTCACCATTTGGCAAATATTTCCCTTCAAAATCGGCATGATATTGTCCAAAGGTCAACTGAGTTATCACACCATCTTCAGTATTCAATTCATATAAATGATAGTCATCTTTATCGTACGATTTTTTCCAGGCAAATAATATTCGTTTACCATCGTGCGAAACATCAGGATCGCGAATTACACCATCTTCATCTTCTAATAAAATTTCAATTTCAACCTTGCCATATTTTATTATGGCTTTGCAAAGTGCTGCTCCCGGCGTAAAAGAATGTTCATTGCGGGCATCCGACAACCCCTCGGTGTAGGCAAAGAACGAAGGTGTAAACCGGTAACGTTTTACAAATATATATTCGTTGCCATTTTTTTCCAGGTTCGCAAGAAATTCTCTTCGCACAAGCTCACGTGCTTCTACATACAATTGAATAAAATCAGTTTCACTATTTCTACTTTTTTGTAAAAGTTCGGTTTGAATGCTTTTATCAGACACCTTCGAAATAACATTTTGAGCTAAATTCTGCCAACCGTCTTCACTTGAAACGGATTTTGTAAAAGCGACTAAATCAATATTGGTAT
Organism: Draconibacterium sp.; assembly: GCA_030595485.1. Classification (GTDB taxonomy): domain Bacteria; phylum Bacteroidota; class Bacteroidia; order Bacteroidales; family Prolixibacteraceae; genus Draconibacterium. The sequence continues at coordinate 2,431 of JAUVDE010000224.1, read as the reverse complement.
CCTGCATAAGCCAATCACTTTCAACCGGAAATTTCTCTCTTAGAATTTGCCAATAAAAGGCATTGTCTTTTTGCATTCCTTCACTCCAATGAAAAGAATGCAATGTTTTCGCCCACGTTTTTTCAATTGTGAATGGAAATGCTTCGGTTCCCCATACCTCAACTTCAGTTAATGCACACCATTGCAAAGGTTCTGTTTGAGCAAGGTTCTCAATTCTTAGGCTTTTAATATTTCGTGGAGAAAAAGTAAAGATTTGAGCTTTAGCTGTTTTTTCCAGCTTAATATTTTCTTTAGTACCATCGTCGAAAGCAATGCTTGCCGACTGCCAATAACCATCATGCGGGAAATCAGCACGAATATATATTACCAATTTATCAATGTTTACCAAGCGGCCAAAGTCAATATCAATCCAGGGATTCTTAATCTGCTCAGGTCCCCACGAGCGGTCTTCCCACTTGCCGTGTGCATCGTTTTTTGTTAGGCCATTAATTGCATTGCGAGCTGCAAACCTATAATCATTCCTACATTCGCTATTGGACTCTGCGTGAGGAAAAATGGAGATTTCATCACCTTGCCAATCATAAGGATTAAATGCTAAGTTCTTATACTTCAATAACTCATCAACCCTTGGTTTATTAATCTGAATTTTTTGCTCACTCTTAAATTCCGAAAACTTATCCGAAACCGTATTTATTGGTGGAATATCCATTCCCCCTCTTTCACGAGGAAGATAAACCATACAACTTTGTGTATCCTCTCCAACCTGGATCGTAAGATACCTTGCACCGGAAAACAGTAATTTCTGCCCATCTTCAAAACCACCAGTAAGAATTAATGGAGAATTTGAAGTCTCTTTCAATTTTTCATATTCTTCGTTTAATAAACGAATTCGAAAATCGTGTGGAGAGTAAGTTCGAAGGTTTTGTTTTGAGACCGTATATTGTGCAGAACAAACAAAAGCGGTAAGCACAAAGAGTAGTATAAATTTCAGGCTCCTCATTCAGGTTTTTAATTTAGTTTAGAGCATAAATATAGGAAGAAGAATACAAACCACATAAGTTCATCGACGAACGACTAATAACTGAATTAAATAGAAAATATTTTAAATAAACGGGACTACCAATGATGCCCGGAAAAGCTGGTTTCCAGGTTTGTGCTACCTTAAAATCTGATGAATTAACCGATCATATTCCTATTATTTTGCTAACTGCCAAGGCTGCTGTTAAAGACCGCCTTGTCGGGCTCTCACATGGAGCCGATGCATATTTGGCCAATCTATTTATAAAAGCAGAGCTATTTACTCGCATGGATCAATTGATTTTATCGCGAAAAAATTACGCCAAAAATTTGAAAACAGTGGATTTGGCAACGTTATACATAAGCGGGTTGTAGATACTGAAACAAAATTCCTCAAAAAAGTTATAAATATTATTCACGAAAACATTAGTAATCATTCATTTGGAGCAGCACAACTTGCCCATGAATTGAGTTTAAGCGAATCGCAGATATATAGAAAAATAAAAGCTATTTCCGACAAATCTACTGCAGTATTTATTCGTTCTATTCGTTTACAAAAAGGGAAATACTTAATTCAAACAACAAAAGATACCATTTCTGAAATTGCATATGAGGTTGGTTTTAATAATCCTGCCTAGTTTAGTCGTGCTTTTAAAGAGGAATTTGGATTTGCACCAAGTGCATTATATAAATAACTGATTAACTACCCATTACAACTACTTCCTACCCTTTACATGCAAAAATAGCACAAGTTTCTTTTACCCTTTCAAAACTAGTTCAAAATATTGAAGAAATAGTTCATGCCTTTTTACTGACATTGCAATATCATTGTATCATAAACAAAATCAGTCAGTTAAAAGAAACCGACTGAAACTATTAATCATTTAAATAAATTATTATGAAAACAAATTTAAAAATTGCATTTATGATCATTTTTGCAATATTCATTTCAGCATGTGATAAAGATGATGACAATGTACAAGAATCAGAAATGACTACTCAAGGTTCATCTTTAACCAAGAGCGCATCTTCGTCCAAAAGTTCATCTTCAATTAGCAATGATTTTCCTCAAGCGCAGCAAGAGGTCTTAGAAACTTTTGGGGCCATTGCAGAAAGTATAACACTCGGAGCCGGACATGGATATGATGGCGAATATATGGACCAACTTATCTCTTTTCATGCCTATGGCCCAAAGTTTACTGAATTCAATGATGGAAAATCCTACGATAGTGCGGGTAATGAACATAATGAACGTCAGTTATTTTGTGTAAATTTAGAAGAAAATGGAGTTATACAATTTGCCCCTAAAGATTGAACTTTGAAAGTTGCTGTATATTATGGAAATGTTGCAAATTTAACCTTTATTTCAGATTTTATACTCGTGCATAAGGAATATGGAGAAATTACAGTCAAT
>JAUVDE010000095.1 GCA_030595485.1 Draconibacterium sp. | reverse complement strand
TTAGTAGTGAGATAGATTTTGCGTACTCGATACTATGTACTAATTACTCACTACTTCTTTTTTAAACCCCTCTCCGACTTGCGAAGAGGGGAAAAAAAGCCCCAACCAATTGAGTTAGGTTGGAACATATATTTTGAATTACTTATTAGCTTTTGCTATCATTTGCACTTTAATCCAATCGTATGTTTTTTTCATACCATCGGCAAGCGGATAAGATGGAGCCCAACCCAAATACTCTTTTATTAAAGTATTGTCGCTGTTACGTCCACGAACTCCTTTAGGAGCATCTAAATCGTAAGTTCTTTTCAATTTGTAACCTGCAATATCTTCGCAAATATCAACCAATTGGTTAATCGAAACCATTTCGTCGCTACCTAAGTTGATAGGCTCTAAAATGTCGCTGTTCATTATTCTCTGGATACCTTCAACACATTCGTCGATATACATGAATGAACGAGTTTGCTCACCGTCACCCCAGATAATGATTTCATCTTTTCCGAACATATCACCATCGATAACTTTACGTGCCATTGCTGCAGGAGCTTTTTCACGACCACCATCATAAGTTCCGAAAGGACCATATACGTTGTGGAAACGAGCTACACGACAAGTTAAACCATAGTCTTCCATAAAGTGACGACACATTCTTTCCGAGAATAATTTTTCCCATCCGTAACCGTCTTCTGCTAAAGCGGGATAAGCATCGGCTTCTTTCAATCCTGGATTATCAGCATCAGTTTGTAAATCGCCGTTGTATACACAAGCCGACGAAGCGTAGAAAAAACGAGTTGCGCCTAAATCGCGAGCTGCCATTAGCAAGTGTGTGTTAATTAAAACACTCAACATACATTCCGCTTTGTTATTTTCGATAAAACCCATACCACCCATATCGGCAGCTAAGTTGTAAACTTCGTTGTAACCGTTTACAGCAGTATAACAATTAGCTTTATCGTTTAAGTCTAAAACCAAATTGTCACAATCGTCATGAACCTGATACCATTCAGTCATTGGTTTTTTATCTACTACACGTACAATATTTCCTTGATCTGTTAAACTTCTTGCCAAGTGTCCGCCGATGAATCCGCCACCGCCTGCAACTAAAATTCTTTTTGTCATTTTACTAATTTTTTAAGATGATTATTTTTTTGTTTCCGATGCAAATATTGGGAATGTTTTTCACCCCCACAACACCCAGTTTTTGCAAGGTTTTCCGCAAAGGTTTTCGCAAAGCTTTGCGGAGAAAATAATCTGTTGTGGAACATGAAAATTGATTACATTTGTATTATTGTAATTAACAATAAATGGGCAAACGACACATTTCATTAAAGGATTTAGCAAAAGAATTGGGGGTTTCAATCTCTACTGTTTCGAGGGCTTTAAAAAACCATCCGGATATTAGTCCCGATATGACTGAAAAAATTCAGGCACTGGCTGAAGAACGAAACTACACACCTAACCCGCTTGCAATGGGCTTGCTACGCCAGCAAACCAAAATGATTGGTGTTATTGTACCCGATATTAATACACACTTCTACTCGTCAATTATTTCAGGAATTGAAAAAGTTGCCGAAGACCACGGTTACTTTATTGTAATTACTTCATCAAACGAATCGAAGAAAAAGGAAATTATTGCAGTGCAAAACCTTTTAAAATCGCGGGTTGAAGGATTTATTGTTTGCTTAAGTCAGGAAACTGATGATTTTGCTCATTTCCAAAAGTTGGTTAATAATGAAATTCCACTTGTATTTTTCGATCGGGTTTGTGAAGAATTGGGAGTTCCATCTGTTTTAGCAAATGGACAAGATGCAACAAAAAAAATAACCAAACATTTTTTCGAAAACGGCTGCAAACGTATTGCCTACATTTCGGGACCGGAACATTTAAATATTTCGCAAAATCGTAAAGTGGGCTATTTAAATGGTTTAAATGAATGTGGTTTGGAATACGACGAAAACCTGATGGTACATTGTAATTTAAGTATTGAAGATGCTAAACTGGCAACTCAAGAACTGCTTCAACTGGAAAATAAACCCGATGCAATTTTTGGTGTAAACGACACCATTGCTTTTGCCGCCATGATTGAAGTAAAAAAGCAAGGCTATAAAATTCCGGAAGATATTTCGCTGGCTGGTTTTACTGATGAGTTTCATTCCACCGTTGTTGATCCGCCATTAACCTCGGTTAGTCACCCAACTTTTCAAATGGGAGAAGAAGCGGCAAAACTGTTTTTCGAATCGATTGAAAAAGGTAAAAGCAATAATAAGCGGATAATGTTGCCTATTGATTTGGTTGTTCGGGAATCATCGGCTAAAAAAAAAGCTAAACCATTTATTTAAATTCGAATGTTCCTTCAGTTAATTGGATCTCAATAAAATTATTTCCTTCACTTATTATTTCAACCAAAGGGCTAAACTGTACATTTTCAATTCCTGCGCCAACAAGTTTTATTTTTGCCCCTTTTGATATGATTGTTCCCTTATTCTCTCTCCAATACATTGTCACCTTGTTATCCGATTCAAAACCCAAACTTCCTGCAGAAAATTTTGTTCCGTTTCGAACAAAATAAAATTGAGTTGAATTCTGCGTTTTTCTCACCAAACACAATTCTGCATTAAAGGTAATTTCGTTTGAAACCATTTCATTTCCAGACATTGTTTCAAAAAGGAAGTCGTTTACACCATCCTGCTTAATAATACATCCACTAAACCCATTTCCTTCTATTTTCTGGAAATCGCCTTTTGAATGGTTTGCATCGTACGGAAAAATAACCGTAGCCAAATTCTTTCTACCATCTTCATCAGTATTGTAAACAGCTTCTAATCGATTATGATCCGGGTATCCGGGATACCTATCGGGAACTGCCCCTGCCGATTTTTCAATATTTATACTCGCTGGTGGTGTTACATAATAGAAACTCACCGAAGTACCACTTACTGTTGGATAATGGTCAATTTTTGCAGTATATTCTTGCAAGGAGCTAATTTCATCAATAGTGGTTTGATTGGCCGGATGTAAATAGTTTTTCACCTTTTCTCCTGAATTTGCCATCACCTCATCAAAAACCAAAAAGTAAGCATTTGCATCGTCATCCGCATGAATAAGCATTAAATTTCTAAGATGCGTTGTACTGCCAAGTGCCTTTCCTGCCGAGCCTGCAGCATAATCAAATCCTTCGGCGGTAAATCCATTAATAATTCCATCACCTATTCTTGTTTCATGATTTTGTCCATTAATAGTCAGCGTATTATTTAAATCAGCCGCACGGGTTGGTTCTCCCAAACGTCCGCCATTTACCAGTAAACGATTTCCAAGACCCGACAATCCCAGCCCATTTACCTCGTTATGTGTATGCCATTCGTCTTGCGATTTAATATTGTATAAAACCGCATGTAACCCATTTGGGTCATCCGTTTTTTCGCGAAAGAAAGCCCCACCGTTTTCATAAAACTTACTGCTTGGCACAACAGGTTCGGGTAAAGCTTGTTTGGGAATAATATAAGTTAAAATATTTCCGTAAGCAGGTCTGTCTTTATGAAACCACGCCGCATATCCAGCTGCTTCCATATCAAAATTCACTACGCGGCGATGAAGCATGTCGTTGCTAATTCCCTGTGTTGGAAGCATGTCGCCAAAAATGGCCATCTCTTTTGCACAATTTACACTCGAACCAAACAACCAGCGTTGGAATTTATGAATCTGTTCGTTGTTGTAATAACGATTGTCAATTCCGGTAAATTCCAATACATCCATGTAACCCGATTTTGAAACACGACTGTTTCCACCACCAACTCGTTCCCATGCATAATGATTAGTTACCGGGCTTACTCCGTCCGGTGTTATTTGGTGTAAAACGCCATCGTAATAGTTATTATCGGGAGTTGTACGATCTCCCTTGTAAATATCCCAGGTTCCATGAGTTCCATAACGCACATCAACCCACGAGCCTGTTCTGTTTATTTTAAATATTTGATTTTTAATCACGGCTTCACAAGCCTGAATATCCTCAACAGAAAGTGCGTCGTAAACAATATCGAGCGACAAAATAGCGACAAAAAAAGATCCCATATTTGGAACTACTCCTCCCCAACCGCCACCATCAATTACTTCTAACTTCGAGTATTTATTTATGATTGCATCTTTTACACGGTTAGCATGAATCTGAGCATTTGCTTCATCTAAAACATACGCCAGAGCTGCTGCCCCAACAAATTCCTGCAGTTTATAGGCATCGTTTGAACTTCCCGCCTTTGACCGAGCAATCGCATCCGCTTTCATCGCTTTCCATGGTTCTTGCGAGGATTTCTCGCGTAAAGCCGGAAACATGTCTTTATTTACAATTAAAAATGGATGATGCGTTTCCTTTTCTGGTAAATCAGGAATTTCAGGAGTGCCTCCAGGTTCAGTTTTACTGCAGGCCAAACTAATGAAACAGACAAAAGAAATAAAAACAAATATTTTGATGATCTTCATTTTAAGGGGTTTAATTCAAAGGGGTTTCTACTAACCAAATTAAGGGATTCCGAATGGATAAATTACGTAAAACCTCGCCCGTTTTAGGATAGCCTTCTAAGGTTTGCCAAAGCTGAATATAATTGTCGTTGATATAAGCTTTTCCGGCAAAGAGCAGAAACGGATGTCGCACCGGCCAATCCTCCCAATACAATACGTCCGGCTCCAATTCCCACGTCGATTTATCTTTTACGAAAGGGTACAAATATTCTGCTCCTAACTTCATGTTTTTACCATCCTGTGTAGTGAATTCATACAAATTATTGTTTTCGTCCGATAGGATTTCGGCACAAGTCATAAAGGCATCGATATTAAAAAGCGAATAACCATAAGGTTTTGTGCGCACCAATTCGCGTGGAAAAGAACCATCTTCTCCCATTTGATTGGGTAATAAAATTGTTTTAAATCGATTTCGACACAACTCAAGAACCTCTGTATTTTTTGTTAATCGTGCAAAAGCACCCACCTGCATTACCCAACAAGTAGCATGGTTATTTTTGGTATTCATTTCATCCAAACCATAAGGATGTGTTGTTAACCAGGTAACAAACTCGCTAAACCAGTTTTGTATTTCAGAAATTGTTTCTTGCGGCAAAATATTGTTCGCTTCCAGAATTTCGATTGAACGGGCCACTTCCACCAAATGTATGGCGTCTATAATTCCAATACCACGGCCAGTAACTTTCCCTTTAATTGCCTGTACATAAAGTAGACTCGGATTCATACGAGTTTCTGGGTTTACAAACCAAGCTTCTAAATGTTTTTGAGTAGCTTTTGCAAACTTTTTATCTCCGCTTAGTAAATATGCAGATGTTTGCATACCAACTATTTGACTTAAACGAATCATGGAATGTCGATGGGCCACAAAATTCTCAGGGTTGGTTTGCCCGTCTTTTCGAATGTACGGTCCATCCGGATCCTCAGGATTTGGCCACCAATAATCGCCTTCAGAGTAAAAATCGTGTTGATTTCCGGCACTACGTACGCAGCCTGCATCGGTAACTGTTACAGGCAAATCATTTAGATAAGTAGTTGCCGTTTCAATAATATAGTTTTGTTCTTTTTCTGAAACATAGGGAACTTCTGATTTCTTTTCGGAACACCCAGAAAGAGTTAAAACCACAGAGAACAGAACCAAATTTTTTAACTGACGAATTTTCATAATAAGATTACATTTAACTGCAGAGACCACTCCGAATATAAATACATATATTTAACAGGACAACAAACAACATAATTCATTTCGGTTTAGTTCTAATCACAACTAAACCCTCCTCACAAGCGCAATAGTTATTATCAAAACGAATTTATCCGAAGCTCAATTTCATTTACTCCCGGATTTAAGCGAACACTTCCAAACGAAAGACTCACTGGCTCACCGTTTACACTTACTACAGCTTTTTCTGGAAAATCCATTACAAACTCAGCATACATATTTGCGGGTAATTCTATTTTATATTCCGACAAACGATTGCTCACTTTTTTGTAATCTGCTTTTATTTGTCCTCTGATGGTAGGCACCACAATTGAGCTATTTTTTAGTGTGGCTAATTGCGGTTTAATAGTAGCTACTCCAAATCCTGGCGTTTTTGGTTGTATTCCCCACATATAACGCGGAACAATATTAGCTGGTGCAGCACCCCAGGCATGATTCCAGTCAGAGTTGGGTTTGTACTTCATGTCCCAGGCTTCCATCGCAATGGTTGAGCCCACTTTTATCATATTGTACCAACTGCGGTCGTGCGTAGCGGTCATTAATTCAAGTGCATAATCGGCAGCACCTGCATTATAAAGTCCTTCCATTAAAAATTGCGCACCGTAAACGCTACATCCCATTCCTCGGGTTTTCACATAATCGGCCACTTGTTTTTTGTAGGCTTCAGGAACAATATCGAAAGCAAGCGGAAGCATATTAGAATGTATAGCACCGTGGTCGGTTTCAATACCATCTTTGTAATAGCCCTTTTCTTTGTCAAGCAGCAGGTCGTTCATCGACTTTTTAACACGAGCAGCACGAAATTCAAAATCGAGCATTTCTTCAGGTTTGTTTAGTACGCGAGCAAATTCTGCCATAATTACCATGTTCATATAGTAGAAACTGTTGATAACAGTACTCACCGGAGTAAACACAAATCCATCGCGTTCGCCTTGTGGCCAGTCTTTTGGCAATTTCCAGCCAGTATCTTTTTGCGCAGGTGGCCAATCTACAATATCGCGCACGCGTTGCGTAGTATCTGCAAAACCCAATTTTGCCATAAATTCGCCAGTCATTTTAAGCGATTTAGTGCTTATTAAACCTTCGTGATATTCGAGTTCCATTAAGGTTTTATGTTTTAACGGCTCGTAGTATTTTTTAATAAGTTCAGTGTTTCCGGTGTACATATAATCCTGGTAAAACATTAAAGCCACATGCAACTGCCACTCGGTTGGCCAGGTTGGGTAATCCATAAAATATTCAATGGTTTTACGTGCAATGGAATATTCGTTGTCTACCGAATAATGACTTAACTGATTTAAGTAGGCATCAGCTTCATAAGGAATTCGTTCACGGTCGCCATCCACATAATATCCGGCAAACGAGGTAGCTTTTTGCGAATATTTACACATCTCCCAAACCTGATTTAATATGTCATTGGAGCTTGAGAATGAACTTGTATTATCCTCGAAATAATTAAAATAAGCAAGCTGGGTTAAATCATCAGCCTGTAAATTTGTCGCTCCTTTAACCTCGGCATACCGGAAAGGCAAGATTACCGGAAATGAATCGGGTAAAGCAACCGCCATCGATTTGGTGTTTCTTATGTCGGGCCGCAGTTTTATTTGATACTCAGTTTTACCAGGCAATACTTCAAGCTTTTCTTTTGCGTATCTAATGGTTCCTCCTGGGCGGGTATCAATCTTTCCATCCTTCAACTTCTCTCCCAAACGAATGGTTAAGGTTTTTTTCTTTTTTGTTGAATAAGAAATATTTAAAGTTGCAAAAGCGTCCTTTCCAAAGTCAGCAAAATAAGTTCCATCATCATTCTTTTTAAAATCAACCGGTTTAATCTTCTCTATTTCGAACCAGTTGTGCGAAGTAAGTTTCTCGCCAAATTCACCAATAGTAAATTGTTGCAGTTCTGAATATTCAGAAATCCGATTGTCTTTATCAAAAACACGAACTCTCCAGAAATAGGTAGTATTTTCGTTTAAAGGATCTCCTTCGAATTCTACATCTGCCGATTTATTTCCACGTGTATTTCCGCTGTCCCAAACATCGCCAATATTATTAATGCTGTTTTCTTTTGTTGATGATACCAAAATCTGATATCCTTTTTGCTGCACTGCTTCGGTTGGAACTACCCAACTAAACTCAGGCTTGCTGTCAATAATCTTTGTGAAACGTGGTTCGCGAATGTATTCAACTGTTAAACCACTTGGAATACCAGAATACGGATCGGCATATCTTTCTCCTAGTTCATTGTTTTTGGCACGGAATTCCAAAAGTACTTTTTGGTATTCCGCTTTGCCGGCTAGGTTGTTTATCTCTTTTGGATCATCAACTAGATTATACAGTTCCTCAATCGATTTATCATTTATGTAGCGTAAATATTTCCATTCGGAAGTTCGTACACCTTCGCTTGGTGGAATATTGTCAAACTCCCAAAGGTGTTCGACTAAAATAGTGTCGCGATCAAGAGTTTTTTCTTCGCCTCTTACAATTGGCAACAAACTTTTACCCTGATAAGTCTCAGGAACATCAACTCCTGCTATATCTAATATTGTTGCCGGAACATCAATATTCAAAGCCATGTCGGAAATATCCTGATGCTTTCCCACACGGGGATCATAAACAATTAAAGGCACTCGTATTGAATTATCATACATCAACCATTTTCCCGAAATCTGACGTTCGCCCAAAAAGAAACCATTGTCACCCATTAAAATTATGACGGTGTTTTCAGCCAAACCTTTTTCTTCCAATTTCGTTCTGATTTTGGCAATTTCAAGATCAATGCCGTAAATCATTCGATAGTACCCTTTTGTGCTGTGTTGGTATTTCTCTGGAGTATCGTCTTTCCAAAACCAGCGTACCCGGTTAAATCCATCGCGCACAAGCTTTGGTAATGCTTCAAAATATTTATCATCCGAAATATCCGCTTTGGGCATCTCCATATTCTGATAGAGTTTATCCGACTCATCTTGCCAGAAATATTGCAAAGGCGCCCCATCGTGGGCATGCGGTGCGCTAAAACACAAGGACAAGGAAAATGGTTTATTCCCGGGTACATCATCTATAAAATCCAATGCTTTTTGCCCGGTGTAACGCGTGAGATGAACAGTGTCTCCATCGAGCGTTTTGTAAAAGTACCCACGATAATCGGAAAAACGCCCGTTGCGGTCGTAATCCTCAATCTTATCAAACATCGCCTCTTTCCCCGGAGAGTTCACTCCAAATTTCCCATAAAAACCGGTGTAATAACCTGCTTCTTTTAAAAGTTTTGGATAAGCAATGTCCATAAACTCACTGCGTATAGAACCAGTTTGAAATGTGTATTTATGCGTACGTTCGTGCAAACCCGTAAAGATACTGGAACGACTTGCCGAACATATTGGTGTGGTTACAAGGGCTTGCGAAAAATAAACACCACTTTCTGCCAGTTTATCCATTTCAGGAGTTTTCGCAACCGGGTTACCCGCGTAACCCAATGCACTCCAACGTTGGTCGTCGGTTAAAATGAATATAATGTTTGGTCGTTCATGCTTTTCGTTTTGAGCACTTATTTTAAAAGCACCGCCCAATAGCATCAAAAAGATTAGTAGGTGTAGGTTAATTTTCATTTTATATGTTTTAATCATCATTGTAAGCAATGAAATTCAATTTTAGATTTTCAGCATCCCGTTTTATCCTGTTCTGCTTTAGAATCGGATTAGTTGGGTTTATTTCAATTCGGTGTTTAAATTCCTAAGCAGATTTAGATTTTTAAGATTACACTTTCCCCAACGTGATTATCTCGTGGCCTAATCTCCCGATAATCTTACTCTAATTTTTGTTTTATCTCCTTCTATGCTCCATGCCGGAATTCGAATTTCCAATCGTTTTAAGCCCGGAATTTGGCGATCCAATTCTAAAGGTGCGGGATACAAAGAAACCATTGAAACCATAAGCTCAGGATGAGATAAGTTTTCAAGTTTCAGCGTTTTTCCATCCTTTTT
>JAUVDE010000358.1 GCA_030595485.1 Draconibacterium sp. | reverse complement strand
TGGTATTCGCACCGAAAATATGATGGCTTGTGTGGAAAAAGAAACAACGGAGTTTGGACGCTTTCTGGGCTTCGAAACACTTACACTTTGTCCAATTGATATAGCACCTATTAAAAAGGATTTAATGAATGAGGCTGAAATCACATGGTTAAACAATTATCATAAAAAGGTAAATGTGGCATTAAAACCATTGTTGCAGGAAAAATACCATGCACTTTTAGTTGAACTAACAATGGCGATTTAGCGAAACGAATTATTTTGCAGTTTGCTCGATCTACAACAAAAAAGGATTACGGAATTAACAAGGTATGCTAATACGATAATGGTGTTGCCCAATAAGGGTTGGGCATAAAGGTTTATCAACTTGCCAATTAGAGCTACTATTCCACCAGTGATCATTGCAGCAACAACATTCTTCTTATTCACCTCAAATTTTAAAAGACCAGCCAAAGTTGGTATAACAAAGGCGCCCGAAAAGAAGGTTAAAGCCAGTAATAATGCCTGAATAATTGAAGTTACATAAAGTGCCACAATCATACTTAGAATTCCCATTCCTACAATTAAGTAACGGGTAAGTTTTAACGATTTTTTCTGCTCCAGATCACCTGTAATTAGCTCACTTAAAATCATAGAGGATGTGAGTAGTGTAGTATCAGCTGATGACATGACGGCGGATAATAGGGCTGCTATAAAAAGGCCGTAAGCCCAAGCTGGAAGTAGATGCTCGGCAAAAGAAACGATACCTGAACCGCTTTGCTGTGAGTAGACTCCAAGATAGGTAAGTACAAAAGAAATTGGAATTAGAATCAAGGCCACGAACAAGATGCTTTTAGATGCTATTTTTTCGCTCTTCGCGCAGAAAATACGTGAATAAATGTCTGGGCCAACCACAAAAGTTACCGAGTAGGTTAATAGTAAAATTATAAGGTCAATAATGCCAAATGAGCTATTAAATAGTTTCGTAATTTTAAAAGGTTCAGTAATGTTTTCCGTAGCATGTGTATTTGCAAAAGTAAACAGTGCTACTAAGCCGGCAATTATTAAAACAGCTTGTAAAGTATCTGTTTTTAGTATGCTTAATTGTCCGCCCAAAAGCGTGTAAACAATAAATATGATTCCCGATAAAATGGCAGCATATTCATACGAAATAAAACCCAAACCATTTAGAATTTTGGCTGCAGCAATAATTTGGGCAGCAACAATTCCTAACCATGCCAGCGGTATAATTATAGATGAAATAGTTTCTGCCTTTTTGCCGTAAAATGAGCCCAGCAGCTCGGGTAAAGTATAATTGCCAAATCGGCGTACGTATTTCGAAAGAGGAATTAGTGCAAACAAACCAAGGGAGGCACAGAGCAAGAACCAAAGAGCTGCCCATCCTGTTTTTTGGCTTAATTCAATGGTGCCTAAAATGGCAGAGCCTCCTAAAATAGTGGCCAATAAACTTCCAGAAACTGGAATAAATCCTGCCTTTTTTCCTGCAACATAATAATCATCCGGTTTTTTTATCTGAAAGGCAGAGTAAACTCCAATGCCAACGATAAACAAAAAGTAGACTAATATGGTTATTTCTGTTTGCATAGATTCTTGTGTACAAATATCGCAAAATCTGTTTCAAAACCGTACATTCGTTAATCATAATAAAAACTGCAAAATGAAGAACACTGTTTATTTAGTCGCCATAATATTTTTACTTTTGGCGGCTTGTACATCAAAAGAAAAAATTATGCCACCGGTAGCAAAAAAAGTAGCTAAAGAACTTACAGCGCATGGTCACACGCGTATCGATAATTATTATTGGATGAATGAGCGCGAAAATCCTGAAGTGATTGCCCATTTGGAAGCTGAAAATGCATATAAAGATGCGGCAATGAAGCATACCGAAGTGCTTCAGGAAAAGCTCTATGATGAAATAAAATCGAAAATAAAACAAGAAGACGAGTCGGTTCCGTACAAGGACAATGGTTATTTTTACTATTCTAAAACTGTTCCCGAAAAGGAATACGGAGTTACTTGCCGTAAAAAAGGCTCACTTGATTCAGCAGAAGAAGTTATTTTGGATGAAAATGTTTTGGCTGCAGATCACGAATATTTTGCTGTGGGTGGAATGTCGGTTAGTCCTGATAATAATTTGATGGCCTACGGTGTTGATTTGGTTAGTCGCCGTAAATACACCATTTCTTTTAAGAATCTTGAGACAGGAGAAATGCTGGCTGATGAGATTCCTTTGACAACTGGGGGCGCTATTTGGGCCAACGATAACAAAACGGTTTATTATGTGCTGAAAGACGATGTAACACTTCGTTCGGAAAAAATTATGAAGCACGTACTAGGAACACCGGTTGAACAGGATGAAGAGGTTTATTATGAAGAAGATGAGACCTACTCTACATTTATTTATAAAACTAAATCGGAAAAATATTTGATAATTGGAAGCCAAAGTACGCTGACTTCAGAGTTTCGCTTTCTAGATGCCAATCATCCGGAGGGTGAATTTAAAGTAGTTCAACCCAGAACGCGTGGTTTGGAATATTCTGTCGACCATTTCGGAAATGATTTTTATATCCGAACTAATCTCGATGCACTGAATTTTCGGTTGGTAAAAACACCAGTTACAAAAACGACTAAAGAAAACTGGACCGAAGTAATTGGACACCGGAAAGATGTTTATTTTTCAGGTTCAGATATTTTCAAAGACTATCTTGTGGTGCGCGAGCGCAAAGAAGGAATTACGCAGCTGCGTATAATGCCATGGAATGGCGAGGAATATTTTATCGATTTTGAAGAGGAAGTGTTCGCAGTATCTTCAAATGTAAACCTCGAATTTGATACCGAAGTTTTTCGTTTCCAATATTCATCGATGACAACTCCTAATTCTGTTTTCGATTTTAACCTCAAAACAAAAGAACGAAAGCTATTAAAGCAAGATGAAGTATTAGGTGGCTTTAATAAGGCCGATTACGAAACCAAGCGAATTTATGCGACAGCTGGAGATGGTACGAAAATTCCAATGTCGATAGTTTATAAAAAAGGCTTACAAAAAGATGGTAGTAATCCAACATTAATTTATGGATATGGTTCGTATGGTTATACGCGCGAGCCTTCGTTTTCATTGTCGCGCTTGCCTTTATTGGACCGTGGTTTTGTTTATGCAATTGCTCATATTCGCGGTAGTCAGGTAAATGGCCGCCAGTGGTACGAGGATGGAAAACTATTGAAGAAGATGAATACGTTTACCGATTTTAATGACTGTGCACAGTTTTTAATTGATGAAAAATATACCAACTCAGAAAAACTATTTGCCATGGGTGGAAGTGCCGGTGGTTTGTTAATGGGAGCTTGTATCAACTTACGTCCTGAATTATACAAAGGAGTAATTGCTGCAGTGCCTTTTGTTGATGTGGTTACTACCATGCTCGACGAGAGTATTCCACTAACAACCAGTGAATTTGATGAGTGGGGTAATCCTAAAAATGAAAAATATTATCATTATATGTTGGCTTATTCTCCTTACGACAAAGTTGAGGCAAAGGATTATCCGGCGCTTTTAGTTACAACTGGCTTACACGATTCACAGGTACAATATTGGGAGCCTGCAAAATGGGTAGCCAAATTGCGTGAAATGAAAACGGATGATAATGCTTTACTTTTCCATATTAATATGGATTATGGTCACGGTGGTGCATCGGGGCGTTTTCAGGGGATTAAAGAAACTGCACTTGAATATGCCTTCATTTTCGATTTAGTCGGAAAGCTTTTTTTGTTTTAGTGAAATTAAAATCAGTATGAATAAATAAATCTGTTGTAAAATATCGCATTTAGCAACAAAAAATAATTAAATTTGCGCTTGTCGTGTTCGTACACGGAAGAGAGGGTTCAATAGAAATTAAAAACTTAAATAAA
>JAUVDE010000076.1 GCA_030595485.1 Draconibacterium sp. | reverse complement strand
AGAAGTTAAAGTTTAATCCAATGGCCAGCGGAAGTAAACCAAGAACTGTGGTAATTGCGGTTAACAATACCGGGCGTAAACGCGTTCTTCCTGCTTCTACTAATGCTTCAATTTGCATTTCTTTAGGCATGAAAGTATCTTCGGCGTAACCATGTTTCTCGCGCATTCGTTTACGGGTAAGATCAATGTAATCGATTAATACAATACCGTTGTTCACAACAATACCTGCCAGCGATATAATTCCAATTCCGGTCATAATTACCACAAACTCCATTTGGAAAATACCTAGGCCAAGGAAAACTCCGATGGTACTGAAAATTACTGTTGCAATAATAATGGCCGGACGAATAAAGGAGTTAAACTGCGTAACCATAATAATCATAATCATGGCAATGGCAATTAACAAGGCAAACGCAAGGAACTCCATACTTTCGGCTTGCTCTTTCTGCTCGCCGGTAAACTCGTAGGTGTAACCATTTGGCATGTTGTAATCAGCTAAAATCTGCTCAATACGCGCGTTAATTTCGTTGGCATTGTAACCTTCAACCACCTGCGAAGAAACGGTAATTACACGTTTAAAATCAATTCGGCTGATTTTATCGTATGAACTCGAAAACTTAAATTTAGCGACCGACGAAATTGGAATTTGGTTATCGTTTATCGGTATTTTCTGGTTCATTAAAGTGGAAACATCGTTGCGGTACTTTTCTTCTAATCGAACAAAAATATCGTATTCATCCTCACCATCTTTAAACTGGCTGGCTTCGTAACCATAAATGGAATTACGAAAAGCCATCGCAATTTGCTGCGTTGAGAGCTCATATAAACGTGCCTGTTCGCGGTCAACCTCAATCAACATTTCAGGTTGATTTGTATTAATGTTTAACTTCAGTTCATCAATTCCGGGGATGTTGTCTTCTTCAATTAATCGAAGAAAATCATCGGTAATTGTAATCAGTTGATCAAATTCATCTCCGCTAACATCAATATTTACAGGGTTACCCGTCTGTGGTCCCATGTCACCTTTTTCAACAAATATTTTAGCCCCCACAAAACCATCCAAACTGGCGGATATCTCTTGCATAATGTCACTGGTGTTTAGGCTATTACGGTATTTGAACTGTACGAAACTTATGGAAATTAAGCATTTGTTTGGACTCGATTCGCTTTCGAACATACCACCTTTGCCAACTCCCACGTTTGTGGTTACCGATTTTACAATGTAATCGTAAGGTTGTAAAGCACCTTTCACAATTCCTTCTACTTCTTGCGCAACCTCATCGGTACGTTCAATTGAGGTGCCCAACGGCAATTCCATGGTTACGAAAACAGTTGTTGGGTCGGTATTAGGGAAGAATACCATTTTCGGATTTCCGCCAAAATAAAAGCCCATTGAAAAGAATAAAAGAAGCACGGTGCCGAAAAAATAGATGTAAGGCCACGGACCGGTAAGAGCGTGACGTAAGCGTCGGGTATAAAAATTTTCGAGTGCAACTAACACCTTGGTTTGAAACCAGCGGGCAAGTGCTCTAAGCACAAATAAGTTCATAACCATTATTAATGCTACCGTTGCCAAAAGGTTGGCATAAAGATACATTTGGGCAACATAAAACAGAATGGCAATAACTGTAATTATACCTGCATTTCGAAGTACTCGTTTTTTGCTTGGCTTTTTGTAAATATCTTCAACTTTCATAAATGCTGCGATAAATGCAGGATTCAGAATAAGTGCTACAAATAAAGACGAAGCTAACACCACAATTAAGGTTTGTGGAAAAATTTTCATGAATTCACCAATCATACCTTCCCAGGCCAAAAGCGGGAAAAAGGCAGCAAGTGTTGTTAATGTCGACGAAATAATTGGAAATGCAATTTCGCTAACTCCTTGTTTTGTAGCTTTTAACAAAGGAACTCCACTGCTGAATAGGCGATAAACATTTTCAACTACCACAATAGCATTGTCAACTAACATTCCGAGCGCCAGGATTAAGCCATAAAGTACCATCGAGTTCAGCGTAATTCCGGTTTGTTGTAGAATTACAAACGACAGAAACATAGATAGTGGAATGGATAAACCTGCAAACAGTGCATTTCGAAAACCAAGGAAGAGGAATAACACAAAAGTTACCAATATCATTCCCAGTATTATACTGTTTTCGAGATTCGAAATGGTGTTTTCAATCTCGATGGTCATATCATCGGTGATAATAATTTCGAGGTTATCGGGTATTTGGCCACGAGCTTTTAATTCATCAATCCCCTCCATTATATTTTCAGAAGCTGCCAAAATATTTTCGCCCGATTTTTTGGTTACCGAAAGTGTAACAACGGGTTTGTTGTCGAGGCGGGCAATGGTTGCTTGTTCCTTGTAGCCATCAACTACTTTGGCAATGTCGCGAATGTAAACCGGTTTGCCCATGTTCACCTTAATAATGGTGTTGGCAATTTGCGATACATTGGTATAATTTGCATCGGTTCGAATGGTTCGGCGCGTTTGGTCGGCGGTAAACTGACCGGCTCCCATGCTTATATTTTCAAACTGAATGGCAAAAGCAACGTCTTCAAATGCTAAACCAACTGCATCTAATTTATGTGGGTCAATGTCAATTTGAATTTCACGTTCTTCTACACCACGAATATTGGCTTCCGAAATTTCGTTGTAAGATTCAAACTCATCCTGCATTACTTCAGCATACTTTTTCAGGTCACGCAAGCTGTATTCTCCCGAAATGTTTACGTTCATAATTGGGAATTCCGACATGTCGAAATCAGTAACATATGGGTCGCTTGGTAAGTCGGTAGGAAGTTCCGATTTTGCTTTGTCAACCCGATCCTTTGTGTCTTGTAAGGCTTGTTTTATGGTAACTTTTGTGGTGTACTCTACAATAATTGTACTTACATCCTGATACGAAGCCGACGAAACTTTTTTAACCCCTTTTAAACCTTTTAGCTCTTTTTCAATTGGGCGGGTTACCAGGTTCTCGATATCAACCGGTGAGTTTCCTGGGTATACAGTTTGAATAAAAATATATGGAACCACAATTTCGGGCATGGCTTCGCGTGGCATTTGGTTGTACGAATACAAACCAAACATCACCAACAAAGCTGCAAAAATATAAACTGTGATTTTGTTCTTTAACGCAATATAAGTGGGCTTAAACTTGCGTAGTATTTCTGCTTGTTTTTTTTCAGTTTCTTTCTCCATTTTGAGAATTTAGGCGAATGGTTAATTAATTTGTACCGAGGTACCGTCTGAAATTTGGTTGTACCCCTGCGAAACGACAATCATTCCGGCAGCAAGACCATCCACTACTTCTGTCATGTTGTTGTTGGTAACTCCAGGAGTTAAGTAAACCTTTTTCGCTACCGTTTTGGAACCTTCTTTTTCCACTATATAGGTGTAATCGCCATTAAAATCTTCTTTAATATAAAGGGACGGAACAACAATGGCCTCTTCGTTAATATAATCTCGTATGGTTAAAATAGACACCAGGTTTGGTTTAATACTTTTGTCGCTATTATTCAAATTAATCCGAACTCTGAATGTGCGGTTATTGGCATCGATAGATGTTCCAATTTGGTTGATTTTTGCGTTTACATCCTGGTTTAAGGCCGGGAATCTTACGTTTACTTTATCACCTTTATTTATTTTGGTAACATAGCTTTCCGAAATGTCGCCATAAATTTTAATACGACTTGTATTTATTACTTTGGCAAATGGAACCTGTGGACTGCCGATGTGTCCTTTTTTCTGGTACACTATATCAACAATGCCGCTAATTGGTGCGGTTACTTCGGACATGGCCATTTGTGCTTTTAAGCTTTTAATCCTTTTCTCAAGGCTTTCCTTACTGTTTTTTGCCTGCAAATATTGCATCTCGGAACCAATGTTTTGGCTCCATAAGTTTTTTTGGCGCTCGTAATTGGTATTGGCCAGATCTAACTGAACCTCCATTTCTTCCAGCGTACTTTCCAGCATTTCGGTATTTAGCTTCGCCATTAGGTCGCCTTTGTTTACCCAATCACCTTCTACTACGAGCACTTCTTTAATAACTCCGGCTGATTCGGGACTAACATCAATATCTTGCTCAGCTTCCACTTTTCCGGTTACTTCAATAAAGTGTTCGAATTTTTGTGTGCTTAGCTCGGTAACTTTAATTTTTATTACCTCGTCTTTTTCAGTCGATTTAAGTTCAGTTTCAAGTGTCTGAATCTGTTGCTCCAAAGTATGAAGATCCTGCTTGTATTGTTGCAGTTGTTTTCGTTTAGCAGCCTCGTCGTTAACATTTGTGCTGCCACAAGCTGATAAAATAACTGCTGTGGTGAGTACGATTAAAATATGTTTCATTTTATAGTATGTTTTTTGTTTTCGTTTTTATAAAGCTCCAACAGCTTTTTTTAGTTTTAAGTCGGCTTCTAACAAGGCCATGGTTGAGGCAACCAAAGCTTGAAATGAGTTAATGTATTGTGTTTCCTGTTGCGAAAGCTCGGCACTACTAATCATTCCTTCGTTAAACTTTATTTGAGTTTTATCTAAAATACTTCGTGCTAAATCTCTACTTTCCTGGTCGTTTTGGAAACGTTCAATAGCCGTTGTCATTTCTGCCGAAGCAGTTAAATAATCTTTCTGAAGAGTAACCTCGGTTAGTTGGCGTTGTGTTTCTGCTTTTTCACGTTCAAGTTCGGCTTGCTGCACTTTCGAGCGTTTTTGCCCGGAGTTGAATATTGGAATGCTTGCCTGAAAACCGACTAACGACGACGGGTACCAATCTTCTTTGAATAAATTGGCACTATTGCTGTAAGCTGTTTTAGAGTAACTGTAAAAAGCATTAATTTTAGGCAAATAGCTTGATTTTTCAAGTTTGAATAATTTATCTGAAACTTCGAAATTCGACATTGCCAAACGGTAATCAATGTGATTGTAAAAATCGAAATTTAAAGTATTCTCTTTTTGAATTAGTGGCAATATGAAAATTTGCAACTCATCGTTTAAAGTAATTTCCATATCGAGGTCGTAACCCATAGCATACTTTAAAACTGTTTTTGCAATTGATAATTCCCGCTCAGCACGCAGAACTTCATTTTCAGCAGTTTTCAAAAGAATTTTAAGTTGGTCAACATCCTGCTCTTCGCGAAAACCGTTCTGGTAATATACTTTAGTTTCTTCGTATAATTTTGTTGTATTGGCTAAGTTTTCTTCCATTACCGTTTGGTAACTCAGGCTAATTAGTACCATGTAGTATGCTCGCGAAACTGCATCACGAATATCAACTTCAGTTTTTTCGTGTGCTTGTTTCGAAAGATTTACGTAGAGTTCTGCCGAGCTTACACCAACAATCCACGAGCCATCGAATATTTGTTGCGAAACACTAAGTCCAAAATCAGAACTGTAGTCCTGCCCAAATTTTACAGGAATATAAGTTCCTGGTTCTCCTCCAACAAATTCTGCAGGAATTAGAGAAACCGGTAAGTTTAAGAAAGCATTGTAATTTGCCGTTCCCGAAACCTGTGGTAAACCAGTTGAAATGGTTTCCCAAACCCGTTTTTGTGCAATGGTAATATCCTTGCTTGTATTTTCTAAAACATACGAATTTTCCATTGCATATTGCGTGGCTTCGTAAATTGTAAACGACATTGGCTCATCCTGCGCTTGCAAGCCCAGTGTGCTAATGCCAATTGCCAAAAGCAACAAATAGTGTTTAATTTTTATCTTCATTCTGAACTTTATTTAATTGTTCTTTATAATATTCTATTCCTTTTTCTGTACAAATCGCGTATATGTGGTACTCTGTAACTTTATCAAATAAATCAATAGATACCATTTCGCTATCGGTAAAAATTTCATATTCTGTATTTAGGGTATAAAGCATTCTGCCAACTTGCAATTTTGCAATTAGTTCAGCATCCAGGTCAGTTCGATACAAACCTTCTTCAATACCTTCCTGAATGTTTGTTACAGTACTTGTGAAAATTCTTTCACGTTTAGCTTTGTGTACCTTTTTATAAAGTTGTGGGTAGTGTTTTTTTAAATCGAATTCAATATTGTTATTGAAGTATTTCAGAATGCTAATAATATGCGAGCGCAATGCAAAAAACCGGTCAATGGGATTTCCATATTTCCGATCGTTTAAATCAAACAACGGATTTTCGAGGTAATAATCGAGCACCTGCGAAATCAGGTCCGCTTTGTCGTTAAAATATTGGTAGAGCGTTTTTTTCGAGATTCCAAATTCGCTTGCAACATCATCCATTGTTACACTACGAATTCCAAATCGTAAATACATTTTACCGACATTCTTAATAATATGAAGTTTTTTCTCTTCCATGGTTTACAAAAGTAGACAAAAAAATACGCTGGAAACTATATTCGTATTAAAAGTTTATTTAGTAAAACGTTCTTAACAATAAATTTCGTTTACTGTTGAAACGTGCTTATTGTCTATGCTAAACAACAATACGAAACTATGAGAACTTTTAAAGTTTCCAATTAATGAATCGGTAAATGGAGAATATTTACCAATAAAACGCACTTTTTTTATTGTGGGAAAAGAAATGCTTGGGCAACAATTAAGTCTTGAGGCCAGGTAATTTTAATGTTTTCGCGGTTTCCTTCCACTAAGTGAATGTTTTGTCCGCTGTATTCCAATACCGATGCATCGTCGGTAAAATTTTGGTGGGGTGCTGACTGGTAAGCCGCTTTTATCTCATTCAACTTAAAGGTTTGTGGGGTTTGCACCAAAAAGAACCGTGCACGGTCAACTGCTTTGTTTTCGTTGCCAAAAGAATAGCGAATCGATTCTGAAGGAGGAACTACCGGTAGCGCATTGCCTTGCATAATTGTTGTGTCGTAACAGTTTTGTATCGTTTGCATCGAAACCAGTGGGCGAACACCATCGTGAATAAATACAATACCCTCTTCATCCATTAAATTGAGTCCGTTTTGTACGGATTGAAAACGGTTTTTGCCCCCAAAAGCTAATTTGTATTTGTATGTAAAATGGTGTTTCTCGCATAAGGCTTCCCAAAAGCCAGCTTGGTCTTCGGGTAAAACCAAAACAAATTCAATTTCAGAATCATATCGGGCAAAGGCTTCAAATGTGTACATTAATACAGGTTTCCCTTCAATTTCAAGAAATTGTTTTGAAACCGAACTGTTCATACGATTGCCACTTCCACCGGCAACAATTAGAGCAAACTTTTTAGCCATTCGCGTTGTTTAAGTAATAAATTTCGATTTGTAAAAATAACTCAAAATAATTCGACAATGGATAAGGTTCTGCAATTTTTAAATGAACTCTCGGAAAACAACAGTCGCGAGTGGTTTAATGATAATAAAAAACGATATGAAGAAAGTCGTGATAAAGTTACTTTTCTTACCGAAGTGCTTATAAATGAAATAGGGAAGTTTGATTCGCAGGTGCGGGGATTAAGTGCTAAAGAATGTGTGTTCCGCATATTTCGCGATGTTCGGTTTGCGAAAGACAAGCGGCCTTATAAAACTAATTTTGGAAGTTTTATTTGCAAGGGAGGGCGTAAAAGTATGAACCCGGGTTATTATTTTCATATTGAACCGGGGAAGAGTTTTATTGGTGGTGGAATATACATGCCCCCTTCGGAACCTTTAAAATTGATACGAAACTATATGGCAGAACAAGCTGAAGAATACCTGGATATTATTAATGAACCTGCTTTTAAAAAGAATTTTCCGGAGATGTATAACGACCGCTTAAAAACGGCCCCTAAAGGTTGGCCCAAAGACCATGAGCACATTGCTTTGTTACGATACAAATCGTTTATATTTTCCAAAGAAATGAAAGATTCGCTTGTAAAAAGCGATAAGTATATTGAGCAAGTAGTTACGAGTTATAGTGTGTTGCAGCCTGTGAATGCTTTTTTATACGAAGCTTTGGTGTAAGATTTTTGCTCTCACTCAAAAAAATAATGAAAAGGGGGTTACCAATTAACTGTTTTCAGAATAATTATATATAGACCCTTATTTTTTATCTTCCCGATTTCAATGAATGCCCCGGTTGTTCAGACTGGGGTTCTTTTTTATACAGACTGAATTTGTATATGTTATTGTGTGAGCTTGTGGCTTTTATGATTAGTTAAGAATGACTACTTTTACCGCCAATAAATTCGATTCTATAATTTTGCTAACATGAAACAAACCATTCGGAAAGGCTTCGCATATTATGTAAGTAGAACGGTGTGCTTCATGCATTTCATTAAAAACAAACAATTTTAGACATGAGAAAAGTTTTACTTGCAATTGCATTTTTTGCAATGGTTTTATCTGCTAATGCCCAAAATGTGCAACTTCACTACGACTTCGGGGAAGGTCGTAAAATGTTAACATCAACCGTTGAAATGTTTAAGCCCGACAAGTATGGTTCAACATTCTTCTTTATTGATATGGATTATGGTGCCGAAGGTACTGGTATTGACAATGGTATTTCGTTGGCTTACTGGGAAATTGCCCGTGCATTTAAATGGAACGAAACTCAAAAATTTATGCCTCGTGTTGAGTATAATGGCGGTGTAATGAAACTTGCACCTGAAGAGGCTCCTTGGGTTCCTATTGAAAATTGTTGGTTAGCAGGTATTGAAAGAACCTGGGCTTCGGCAGATTTTTCTAAGATTTTAACGTTGCAAGCAAACTACAAATACATTAAAGATAAAGAAGATGCAGCTTTTCAGATAACAGCTGTTTGGACTATTAATATGCTTGATAACAAATTATCTTTTACCGGTTTCGCGGATTTCTGGAAAGAAGAAATGCCATACTGGGGGACTGATTACCGTTTTTTAACTGAGCCACAGTTGTGGTACAACTTCAATTCGCATTTGTCAGCGGGTGGCGAAGTTGAAATAAGCAACAATTTTGTGGGTGCCGAATTTGCAGTTAAACCTACACTTGCTGTTAAGTATGCTTTTTAATAACTAAAACCTAAGTGTTATGCTAAATAAGTTTTTCAAACTAAAAGAAAACAAAACTACCGTAAAAACGGAAATAGTAGCCGGTTTAACTACGTTTATGACCATGGCTTACATTTTGGCGGTAAATCCGGATATTTTAAGTGCTACCGGAATGGACAAAGGGGCACTTTTTACCGCGACTGCTATTTCTGCAGCTGTTGGAACATTAGTAATGGCTCTATGGGCTAACCTGCCTTTTGCATTAGCTCCGGGCATGGGATTGAATGCTTTCTTTGCGTTTGGTGTTTGTCTTGGAATGGGCATGTCGTGGCAGTTTGCTTTAACAGCCGTTTTCTTAGAAGGTATTTTATTCATTTTAATGACTGTATTTAACATTCGGGAAGTGATAATAAATGCGATACCCAAAAACATCAAAAATGCGATATCGGTTGGTATTGGTTTATTTATTGCTTTTATCGGTCTGAAAAATGCAGGAGTTATTATTGACAACCCAGCAACTTTAGTACACCTTGGCGATATGAAAAGTGCTGGTGTATTATTAGCATTAGCTGGTATTATGATTACAGGTGTTCTTTTAGCTTTGAAAGTTAGAGGTGCTTTATTAATTGGGATGGTAGCAACAACTGTTATTGGTATACCCGTTGGAGTTACTCAATTACCTCATTTCGATTTTTCTGTCCCTTCACTTTCACCAATTTTATGGCAATTTGAATGGGATTGGATAAATTCTGCGGAAGGTATATTTGCAATGATTACTGTATTATTCACATTCCTTTTTGTGGATATGTTTGATACTGTTGGAACCTTAATTGGTGTTTCAACCAAAGCCAATATGCTCAATGAAGATGGTCGTATTCCGAACGTGAAGCAAGCTCTTATGGCTGACTCAATTGGTACTACTGTAGGTGCTGCATTAGGGACATCAACAGTAACAACTTATGTCGAATCGGCATCGGGTGTTGCCGAAGGTGGCCGCACTGGTTTAACTGCATTAACAACAGCTGTTTTATTTATTTGTGCATTATTCTTATCACCGCTATTTTTAATGATTCCAGCGGCTGCAACAGCCTCGGCTTTAGTATTGGTTGGTGTAATGATGATGACTCCTATTAAGAATTTGGACTTGGATGATTTTACCGAATCAATTCCAGCATTCTTTACAATGATTATGATGCCTTTAACATTTTCGATTGCTGAAGGTATTGTTTTTGGTATACTGTCTTTTGTTATTCTTAAACTATGTTCTGGTAGACATAAAGACATTTCTATTGTCGGTTATATATTAGCAATATTGTTTGTTCTGAAATTTATTTTCATGTAAGCAATGCTAGCATCAAAAATACTAAAGAGGCCTTTTGAAAATTGGCCTCTTTTTATATTTTTGTTGAGAATGGGACATTAACTCAGTTGGTTTAGTCCGTCAGCTGACGGATGACAGGGATAATTTGACAGGGCCGTTAGTTCAGTTGGTTTAGAACGCATGCTTGACAGGCATGAGGTCGGCAGTTCGAATCTGCCACGGCCCACATTTTAAT
>JAUVDE010000154.1 GCA_030595485.1 Draconibacterium sp. | reverse complement strand
CAATAACGTACCGTCCGCTACCATGAGAAAGAGTAAGTTCTTTATTGAAGGTTAAAAAATCGAATGGTTTTTCAAATTGTTGTCGGTATCTTTGTTCTTTATGCCTTCCGTAGCGACCTAACTGTAAAAAGTTGATCCGCCTTTTTATGCATAAAAACAGGATAAGAGCCTCTGTTATAAAGTCTTTTCTCCAACCGTTGATATTTGGTATTTTTCCTAACACGCTGTTTATGTGTGTATTATAAATATTATCCCCCTTGATAGTCATTCCTAATAAGATTGTCGCAAACCTCTATTAAGGCACTGATTATCAGGGGATTATGAAAATATTCCGCTCATTTAATTCATTGAATATCAATGATTTATCTCACTTTTTAACGAAGTATTGGATTAACAAAAATAGTACTTATTAGCTTATTTTTTCAACATCAACGCAACCCCAAGCAAGAGTTTCCCATCTACTAGGAAACTAAATGAAATGAATTGCTATTCATTTTCCAAAACAAACATTAAACTACTATGAAAAAACTTTGCCTGTTGCTGTTGTCTGCAGTTCTGGTGTTTTCCGTTTTTGCCCAAACCGAAAAAGGTTATGTGTATTTAAAAAACGGTTCTGTCTTAAAAGGGAAATATTGGTATAGCCCTGATTTGTCGAAAATTAATATTGAATCTGCAGGTAACTTGTGGATTTTCAACGAAAATGAAATCGACAGTGTGGCGTCATTTCGCGCTGCAAAAACAAAAGCCAGTCATGCTTCCGAACCAAGTTCTAAGTTTATGTTTCATACCGAAGTAGGCTTTTTGCTGGGTAACGACGATAATAGCCAAACCGCACCATTTAGTTTCTCGGCATCGGTAAATTATGCCATTACTAATAAATTGACTACAGGGCTCGGATTAGGAGTCGAACTGTTAGATGAATCGTACATGCCTGTTTTTGCCAATTTTCAGTACAAATTTCGCGATTCGCATTCCACACCCTACCTATTTATGCGTGCTGGTTATCAGGTGGCACTTGAAGACACCCGTAAAGTTTATAACGACTATTATTATCAGCCATGGAGTAGTTCCTATTATCCGTACTATCCCGAGCAGGAACTGGACAATAAAGGAGGTATTATGTTTAACCCCGGAGTTGGTTACCAGCGAATGTATTCGCCTTCGTTTGGAATGAGCATTGCTTTTGGCTACCAATATCATCGACTACATTACGAAGGCGAAAAAGAGTATGCCCTTGATATTGACTACAACCGCTTAACCATTAAACTCGGAATTATTTTCAACTAAAACCTAAACGATGAAGACTATACATAAAATATTTGCACTTCTAATTACACTGCTTGCTTTTAGTTCCTGCATGGATGAATATACCGAAGAGTTTATTGCCAATTCTCCTGTCTATTTGTCTTACGAAGATTTACGTTCGGCAATTAAAATTACAGAATCACGCGACTTAAAACACCCTGGCAAAATTTATTTTAAAGATGGATTTTTATTTATAAACGAAATGTTGGAAGGTATTCACATTATCGATAATCATGATCCTCGTAATCCACAAAACATTGGTTTTATAGAGGTTCCGGGTAATGTTGATATTGCCATTAAAGACAATATCCTTTTTGCTGATAGTTATGTCGATTTGCTTGCCATCGATATCTCAGATATAAATAATCCTAAAGAAGTTAACCGTGTTGAGGATGTTTTTCCATATACCACTCCTAAGTTAAAGGACGAACAGTTTCCGGTAGGAAGTGTTGACCAGGAAATGGGTGTAGTTATCGATTGGGAAATAACAAAAATACGTCAGGAAATGGAACCTCGCCATTATCCAATTCGCTACTATGAGTACGATGGTGCGATGAGAATGTCGGATGGTTTTTCTCCTGCAATGAGTTCAAATAGTGGTGGTGGTGCCAGTTTTGGCATTGGAGGTTCAATGGCAAGATTTGGTTTGTACGACGACTACTTGTACGCTGTCGATTTTTCAACACTCTACATGTTTGATGTGAAGAACGCCGATACTCCTAAAGACATTGGCAAACAAAATGTTGGTTGGAATGTGGAAACCATGTTTATTTACGACAAGCATATGTTTTTTGGTACACGCACTGGAATGCGAATTTTTACCCTCGAAGTGGCGACAACACCCAATTATATTGGTGAATTCAACCATGTTAGTAGTTGCGATCCCGTGGTTATTTCTGAAGGTTATGCATATGTTACTTTGCGTGGAGGAAACGATTGTGGAAGTACAGTAAATCGTCTGGACGTACTTAAACTTTCAACTGACTACACCGAAAATGAACTGTTGGCTTCGTTTCCTTTACATGGACCTTACGGTTTAGGAATTGATGATGAAACATTATTTGTATGCGACGGCGATGCTGGTTTGAAAATATTCGATGTTGCCGACAAATTACAAATTGATGATAATAAAATAGCCGCTTTCCCAAACATTAAAACTTTCGATGTAATTCCTTTCAACGATTTTCTATTTATGATTGGTGACGATGGTTTTTATCAGTACGATTATACCGATTTAAATAACATTCAGCAAATTAGTTTCATCCCGGTTACTGCGGATGAATGATACAGAGAGGAGCATTTTTGTTTCCCGGAGACTGTTTAAATTTTATTTTTTAGAGATATTATGAAGAGTTTTTTATCAATTCAAGACAAAGTTGACGAGAATAGCCAATAGCTATTTAAGGAAACTTTAACGAAGAAGTGGTGAAAAAGACAAATAATAGAATAAACAATAAATTATAATCAGTCTCTAAATAACCAATTTAAAACGCTATGAAAAAAATAATTCATCTCTGTATCTTTTTGCTGTTTGTAAGTTCACTTGCTGCTCAAAAACAAAAAGTGCATGTAAAGTTGCACAATGGAGCTGTGTTTAATGGAAAACTCCTTGAGTCGGAGTCGGATGACGAAATACGTTTGCTGGCCAAGAAAAATATTTGGGTAATTCCAAAAGCGAAAATCGATACACTGCTTAAAAACAAGTATCGTTTATACACTGAAGAAATCACCATACCCTGGTTTTTTAAAGCCGAATATGGAGTATTGCTGGGCAACTCGGATGCAGAGGAGGAGGCAATTAGCTTTTTCCATGGTATTTTTAATTATCAACTTCATTCACATTTTTATGGTGGTGGCGGAGTTGGTGTTGAGTATTACCAGCAGCGAACTTACATTCCTGTTTTTGCCAACCTCGAATATCGTTTTCGAGCCACAAAGTTTTCCCCTTATGTTTTTTTAAAAGCCGGTTACCTTCTTCCAGCTGAAAACAAAAAACACCTTTCTAATTATGATAATTACGAATCCAGAAATCTTCATCCTAAATACCTCGATGCCAGTGGTGGAGTGATGCTTAGTCCAGGACTCGGTGTAAGCAAAATGTTTGGTTCTAATTTCGGGATGAGTTTTTCGGCAGCCTACCGTTACAACGAGTTAAATTATTCGGGTAAAGAGGAGTACGAATTGGAGCAGCGTTACAATCGTTTAAGTTTTACTTTGGGTATAATATTTAAATAATCTAAAATGAAAACAATTCAATATAAGTGTATTACGATTTTTCTTTTCACACTGGCATTTATGTCGTGTAACGATGTAATTTACGAAAATGATTTGCGAAACGTTCCGGTTTACATTAGCTATGCCGAACTACGCAGTGCAGTTGTGAAAACAGCTCCGGTTCCTCTTGAAAATCCGGGGAAGCTTTATTTTAAGGATGGATATATTTTTATTAACGAAGAAATGAAAGGTATTCACATTGTTGATAATCGAAATCCTGAATTGCCAGTAAAGTTTTCGTTTATAGAAATTCCGGGCAATATAGATATGGCCATAAAAAACAATATTTTGTATGCTGATAGTTATGTCGATTTGGTTGCCATTGATATTTCTGATCTCAATAATCCCTTTGAAAATGAGCGGATTAATGATGTTTTTCCGTATACCATTCCGCAGATAAAAGATGAAAGTTTACTTGTAGCTGAAATTGATGAAGATAAAGGAGTGGTAGTGGATTGGGAAATCGACTATTCAAAAATTGAGGTGGAACGTAGGGATTATCCCATGTATCATGGTGGCTCGTACAGTAAACGCTACGGAGCTGATTATATGTACACCAACGCATTGGCATCATACTCTTCTAGTTCATCATCGGGTAATATCGGAGGTTATTCAAGTAGTGCCGCGAACAGTACCTCGTTTGGTGTTGGAGGTTCAATGGCTCGCTTTGGTTTATGGGACGATTATTTATACACTGTCGATCGCGAGGAGTTTAATATTTTTAATGTTGCCGACGATAAAAAACCTGTTCTGGAAAAAGAAAGCGTAGCCGGAAGCGATATTGAAACCATGTTTATTCACGACGGACATATGTTTTTAGGCACCATGACCGGGATGTTGGTATATTCGCTTAGCGAGGCAGGAAATCCGAAACAAATAAATGCTTACACCCATATTCGAAGTTGCGATCCGGTGGTGGTACAAAATCACATTGCCTACATAACTCTACGTGGCGGCAGTGTTTGTGGCCGATCAGTTAGTGCACTCGAAATTCTATCTTTAAGTGAAGATTACAGGAATGAACAACGCTTGGCATCGTTCCCTATGAATGCTCCTTATGGTTTGGGTATCGACGATGAAATTCTTTTTGTTTGCGATGGTTACGATGGATTATTGATTTACGATGCGTCTGATTTTACCTTAATTCCGCAACGAAAAATTGCCCAGTTCCCCGACATCAAAGCTTTTGATGTTATTCCCTTTAACGACTATTTATTTATGATTGGCGACGATGGTTTTTACCAGTACGATTACTCTGATTTGCAAAATATTACTGTGGTTAGCCATATTCCTGTGGAAACAAATAATTAGATAAAACTTGGGTGTTTCAGACCAGTATTTCTTTGGTCTTTGCATCACTAACTTAATTTATTTTAAGACTCGGTAAACTACCGGGTCTTTTTCATTGTTATTGAATCGGTAATCACTTCAAAAAGTGTACTTTTGCGGTTTGATAAAAATAGGAGATTGAGGCAGATGGAAAAGAAAAAGTGGTGGAAAGTTTTGTTACCGGTAGTTTTAGCGGTAAATGTGTTTGTGGTGGTAATGATTTTGGTTTCGGCTCGTCCCGATGATTCAAAAGTTGTACTTGAAAAAGAAGAGCGTTTTGAAGCTGTTGAAATCCCAGAAGAAGTGAGTTTTGCCAACGAAAAAATGCCAATCGAACGCTTCTATGTAAAAGAGGCACTAGATCGTGAGTTGTTGTCTAACGTTTATTTTCATTCGCAGACAATTCGTTATATTAAACTGGCACCTCGATACCTTTCTATCATCGAACCAATTTTAAAAGAACAAGGAATTCATGAAGATTTTAAATATTTGGCACTGGCCGAAAGTGGTTTTAATCCACGTGCTATTTCTCCTGCACGCGCAGCTGGATTTTGGCAGATTATGAAAGGAACTGCTGGTGATTACGGCTTGGAAGTAAATGCAGAAGTTGACGAACGTTACCACATTGAAAAAGCAACTTACGCTGCGTGTAAATACTTAAAAGATTCATACAAAAAATTTGGAAATTGGACATTGGTTGCAGCCTCGTATAATCGTGGTGTTACGGGCATTAAACGACAAATGAACCGGCAAGAAGAGGATGATTATTATGACCTTTTAATTACAACTGAAACGGCTCGTTATGTTTATAGGATTGTAGCTTTAAAATTGATCTTGGAGAATCCGGAGAAATACAATTTTTATATTTCGGAAGGTGAAAAATACCCAATTATACCAACAACGGATGTGGAAATTACCGGTTCGGTATCAAGCTTTTCTGACTTTGCAAAAAAGCAGGGTGTCAGTTATAAAGTTTTAAAAGATTTTAATCCTTGGCTGCGGGAAAATAAATTAACCTATTCTGGGAGAAAAAAGTACTGGGTGAAAATTCCACAATTATAATTACAATTATTCTGTCATTTCGAAGGAGTGAAACGACTGAGAAATCTGTGGCTTTTAAGCCTTGATAATCGAGATCTTTCTCCGTCAGCTGACGGATCGAAATGACATTTCATTGAAGAAGAAAGACGAATGGCAAAAAGAGATAAACAAAATATAGAACTTGAGGAGGAAGAGATTGGGCAAGAAGACAACATTGTTGTTGAAGGTGCACGAGTTCATAACCTTAAAAATATTGATGTTACAATACCACGAAACAAATTAACGGTAATTACCGGTTTAAGTGGAAGTGGAAAATCATCGTTGGCATTCGATACCATTTACGCCGAAGGCCAGCGACGTTACATCGAAACATTTTCGGCTTACGCACGCTCGTTTCTTGGAAACATGGAACGCCCCGATGTAGATAAAATCACTGGTTTAAGTCCGGTAATTTCCATCGAGCAAAAGGTAACTACACGTAATCCACGTTCTACGGTTGGTACGGTTACAGAAATTTACGATTTCCTGCGTTTGTTGTATGCACGTGCCGGAGAAGCTTTCTCGTTTAACACAGGCGAGAAAATGGTAAAATATACCGAGGAGAAAATCATCAATCTGATAAAAAATGATTTTGCAGGAAAACGCATAAATATTTTGGCTCCGGTTGTAAAAGGACGTAAAGGTCATTACCGCGAGTTGTTCGACCAAATTCGACGTAAAGGATTTTTAACAGCTCGAATTGATGGAAAGCTAATTGAGTTGATACACAACCACAAAGTTGACCGTTATAAAAATCACTTCATCGAAATATTAATTGATAAATTGGTGGTTGACGATGCCGGAACAAAACGCCTGAAAGAAAGTGTTCAAACAGCCATGAAACATGGGCACGGTATTTTAATGATTCTTGACCACGACACCAACGAAGCAAAATATTACAGCCGATTATTGATGTGCCCAACTACTGGTATATCGTATCAGGAACCGGCACCGCATAATTTCTCGTTTAATTCGCCGCAAGGAGCTTGTCCAAAATGTAATGGTTTAGGTCGTATTACCGAAATCGATCTGAATAAAATTATGCCGGATAGGAAAAAAAGTATTTCGAAAGGAGGAATTGCACCGCTTGGCCCCTATAAAAATTCACTTATTTTTTGGCAAATTGAAGCTTTAGGCGAAAAGCATGGTTTCGATTTAAAAACACCTGTGAAAGATATTCCTGAAGAAGGATTAGACGAAGTTCTATTTGGCACAAACGAGCGTATTCAGCTGAAAAACACACCACTTGGTAACAGCTTGAATTACATGATGACTTACGAAGGTGTAATAAAATATATCGATAGCCAACGCGAAGAAAGCACCTCGAAAACAGCGCAGAAATGGGCCAACCAATTTGTGAAGAAAATTGAGTGTCCCGAGTGTAAAGGAATGCGTTTGAAAAATGAATCGCTGCATTTTAAAATCGATGGAAAGAATATTTCGGAATTGTCGCAAATGGATTTGGATGAGCTGGGTGTTTGGCTCGATGGAGTGGAAGAACGAATTACAGAACGGCAGTTAAAAATTGGGTTCGAGGTTATTAAAGAAATTCGTGACCGATTAGGTTTTATGTTAGGTGTAGGTTTAAA
>JAUVDE010000066.1 GCA_030595485.1 Draconibacterium sp. | reverse complement strand
AATTGGTCACCCTTACGCCCGAGCAGTGATTCTTTCACTTCTCCACTTTCGCTAATTAATTGAGCCATCCCTTTTCTACGTGTTTCTATCAGCGATTCATAAGAAACTGAAAAATGTTGTGTTTGCTGACCAGTAAGATATAACCCGCCTTTTGGATTGTCTCCGGAGTGGCATTTAATACAATGTTTATCCCATACAGGTTGAACATCAGCTGTATAGTCAATTGGGCGTTGCCCAACGGTTTCACCCGGTTGTGGTCCAATTGGAGAAGGACTTCTTTTTAACGCCAAAGGATATGACTGTGCCATATTAGTTGGTGAACTGTTTGGTGTTTCATGACACCCAATACAGCTGCTCGATTCGCCGGGCATGTAATTTACAAAAGTACGTTCGGTTTGCACAGCCATGTAGTTTTCGTCTAAAGCTTGAAAAAAGATATTTTTATTGGCAGGCACCACAAAATGCGCTGAACCATCGGGCTCAACAGGAACAATTCCGTGCTGGACTTTTAATCCAAGATGTGTATCTTTTGTAATTGTTGCATGTTGTTGGTCGTATGCATCGCCATTCCAAGTACGGCGAGCTGCCCATGGACGCGGAATTTGTTCAAGTATTCGTATGTATTTTACTGTGCCTCTGTCAATGTTTTCAAGCCCATGGTAAATGTCGGTTACAATACAGGTTGCCAATCCTTTTTTTGCCATTTCAGTGTTTAATATTGAAGGCAAAACCGGAGGTCGCTTACGTGTTTTAAGTGGAAAAGGATGAAAACATGAAATTTCAGAATCTTTGTAAATATTTAATTCCTTACCTTGTTCATCCAGCCAAACAATATCGTAAGCAGTGGCATCCTTCCATTCCTTACCTGCCTTTTTTCTTGATACTAAAAAGGTATTTCCCGTAACCGGGTATGGGTCACTAAAAAGGCGTCCTTTTTTGCCCGATCCATCATGAATCCATTTTCCGTCAATGTCAAAATTGAAACCAGGTTCAACTTTAATATCAATATCTTTTGAGACGTAAGTCATTGGCTCTCCGGTTCGTATGTTTTTCGACATGTCGAGTTTAATAACAGTGCCCATCTGATTCTGCGGACAATGTGGAGTACCTAACATTACATATTCTCCTGATTTGTTAGGAAGTGGTCGGGCCTGAATCATTGTTGTAGGAACGGCAATATCGTTACCATAAATTTCCTGCGAACCAGAACCATCCGGACGTATTGCCCAAAGACATTTCGTGGAAACAGCACCTTTATCTACATATTCCCAACGTGAATATATAATCCGACCATCTGGCAGAACAACTGGTGTAAATTCATTTAATGAACCAAATGATAGTTGTTTCATGTTTGAACCATTTCGGTTCATTCGGTACAAGGTTGTGGTTGCAAAAACATCGGGAGCATCACACAAAGTACCGTACTGGCAACGTGTAGAAACAAAAATTACATTTCCATCCGGTAAATAACAAGGATCCATATCTTCCGTACCATGGTGATAATCCCACGCACCGCCATCTGCTATTTTTGTGCCGTATTTTGCAATCAATTCAGCTTCGTCGTCCTGTGGGAAAGTAAGTTGTTTTAGTTCACCTTTACGAGCTCCACTTGTTGGCTCAATCTCAATTTCATATATCCGATAACCTTCCCAAAATCCTTTTTTCCAAGCAAATACAATATGACTGGCATCAAAATCCAAATCGAATCGTCCGAAAACACCGCCTTTTAGTTCTGGAACAAGATCTACAACTTCTTTGGTTTTTAAATCGTAGGTGCAAATATTTCCACCCGGTGTCCAATCGGAATTTAAGTGTAGAGTGTAATAATGGTTTGCTGTGTAAGTATATCGTTTAACAAAAACAATCTTGTCGAAATCGGCTTCAGGTTGAGCCATTTCTTTTGCAGTAATACTCAGTACAACCATAAAAGTTAATGCAAAACTGAAAAGTATGTTAAGTTTCATACACCGTTAGTTTTTCGTTTTATTGGTCTGCTAAAATAGATTTACAAGAGGCAAGATTTTATCTCATAATCATGCCACCACTTACATCAAGTGTTGCACCAGTCATATAACTTGCTGCGTCAGATGCCAGAAAAACAGCGACATTTGCAATTTCTTCGGGCTCAGCAATTCTATACAGCGGAATTCTGGCTAAGTATCCTTCTTTCCGTTTCTCCCAGGTTTCGGCGACCATTTCAGTACGTACCAAACCCGGAGCCACACCATTTACACGAATACCTTGCTTTGCTACTTCGCGTGCTAATCCAATGGTAAACGACACCATCGCTCCTTTACTACTATCGTAAGGTAAATGCCCAGTTGTTGAGCCACGGAATGCCGCCTGCGAAGCAATATTTACAATGTTTCCTTTCACTTCATTTTCCTGCCATTGTTGAACTAACTCGCGCGATGCCACAAACATTCCGGTTACATTAATGCCAAAGGTTTTTTCCCACTCTTCAACCGAATAAGAGGAAATTGGACCACCCGGACAATAGGCAGCATTGTTCACCAAAACATCAATAGCGCCAAGCTTTGCGTTAACCTCTGCAATCATAGAAATAACCTCAGTTTCTTTCGCCATATCGGCTTTAATAGCAAATGCTTCGGTATTGTATTTTTCTTTTATTTCGGCAGCTACAGCTTCAGCTTTTTCTTTGTTGGAAACATAGTTTACAGCTACTTTGGCTCCTTCTTCAGCAAAAACCTTACAAATGGCTTTCCCAATACCACGACTGCCACCAGTTACCAGAACTACTTTATCTTTTAGGTTTGTCTTCATTGTTTATGGTTTTAGTACAACTCGTAAAGCTTCACCCGATATCATCAGGTCAAATGCTTTGTGAATATCATCTAAAGATAATACATGTGTTGCAATTTTCGCAGACGGAAATTTTTCATCGGAAAGCATCTCAACAGCTTTCTCAACATGCTCAGCAGTTGAATCACTACTTCCGGTTAATTTTATTTCGTTGTAATGAATTAATCGACTATCGAGTGTCAAATTACTTTGCCCCGATGGTAAGGATGCAAATAAGTTCACTGTTCCGTTTTTACGCACCAGCGACAAAGCCTGTTCCTGCGGTTGTGCAGCCGGGGCAGCAACAATTACCACATCAGCTCCCATTCCATTGGTTTCATTTAACACAATCTCTTGAACATCTTCTTTTGCTGAATTCACCAGTAAATCTATATCAAAACCAGCAGCCTGTTCCAGACGGGCTTCGTTAATTTCTGTCATGATAATTTTACCGGCACCTTCGTAACGCGCTACACAAGCATTTAAAATTGCCATTGGTCCTGCCCCCATAATCAACACCGTGTCACCTTTTTGGATGTAGCATTTATCGATAGAATTAACGGCACAACTTAACGGTTCGGCAAGTGATGCAAATTCAGGCTTTAGTCCGTTTGGTACTTTAACCACATGCCCATTTTTTATGGCACGCGATGGAATTACAGTGTATTCAGCCATTCCTCCATTAAAATAAAATCCCATTGGAGCCAAGTTTACACAAAGGTTTGTCCAGCCTTTTTTGCAGTACAAACATTCGCCACAACTAACGCTGGTAGCCATTACAATTCTGTCGTTTATCTTATAATCCGTAACGTCAGAACCTGCTTCTACAATTGCACCGGTGAACTCGTGTCCCATTACAATGGGTGGATTTAAGCGCGGATTTCCAACGTTAAATGATTTAAGGTCGGAGCCACAAACCGCGCAAGCATCGATTTTCACCAACAACTCATCCGATTTAATTTCAGGAACCGGAATATCATCGATTCGAATATCTTTTGGTCCGTAATATCTTACTGATTTCATGTTTGAAAAAAAGTTAGAAGTTAGAAGTTGGAAGCACGAAGTTTTACCTCGTTCAACCAACTACTTCAATATTTATATTTAATAGTCTCCTTTAGCGTCAGCGCCATTAAAAATTGCCAAAGTTGAACCTACACCTAAACGATCTACTCCTTGTTCTAAATAAGCAACTGCTGTTTCCCAGGTGCGAATTCCACCCGATGGTTTTACTTCCATTTTATCACCAACGGTTTTAATCATTACGTCGATAATTTCAGTTGTCGCTGAACCCGGTCCAAAACCAGTTGATGTTTTTACAAAGTCGGCACTAGCTTCGTACGAAAGTTCACAAGCTTTAGAAACCTGTTCCATTGTTAAGTGTCCGCTTTCCTGAATAACTTTAACTTTTACATCACTCGCGTGAGCAACATCAACAACCGCTTTAATGTCGTTTTTAACGTAATCGAAATCACCCGACATAAATTTGCCAATATTCATTACCATGTCAATTTCCTGAACGCCGTCTTCAATTGCTTGTTTTGCTTGAAATGCTTTCGATGGTGTGGCATCGGCTCCGTGAGGGAAACTCAACACACATGAAACTTTGACGTTGCTGTCTTTTAAAAGCTCAGCAGCCATTTTTACATCGCATGGTTTTACACACATGCTAAAAACACCGTTTTCGATGCACATTGCTGCTTGTTCTTTTAAGTCTTTGTCAGTGAATTCTGGTTTAAGTACTGCATGGTCAATGGCCGCAGCTACTTCTTGTTTTGTATATTTTTTCATTCTTGTTTTTCTGATTATTTCAATCCCCTTTTTGTTCCCCCTTCGCCAAGGGGGATTTGCTTCGAAGTGACGAACTGCAAAAGTTAAAGTGCAATTTTATCACTTAAATTCCTAGTGCATTTCGCGACCGCCGGTTACGTTAATTGATTGTCCGGTCATATAGTCAGCTCCTTTTGAAGCTAGGAAAACAGTCACACTTGAAACGTCTTCGATTGAAGCCAAACGACCCAGTGGAATTTTTGCGGTGAATTTATCAACTACCTCTTCTTTTGGAAGATTCATATCTTTAATATATCCGGCAGAACAAGTATCCCAAACGCCAGTGTTATCTGTAATTCCCGGGCAAATGCAGTTTACATTAATATTATATGCAGCCAACTCAAAAGCCAATGCCTGAGTAAAAGACATAATCGCACCTTTAGCAGCACAATAGTGACTCATTAAAGCTGAACCTGTTTTTCCCGATTTAGAAGAAAAGTTGATGATTTTACCTGCTTTTTTCTCTTTCATCATCGGAACAACATACTTTGTGAAAAAGAAAGTTCCCTTACAGTTTACAGCAAACATCTGGTCCCAAACATCCTCAGTGATATCTTCCACTTTGCTTGTTCCAATTATTCCTGCAACATTTATAAGAATATCAACTTTACCAACATTCTCGACACATTTATCAACTACAGCTTTAACCTGAGTTTCAGAAGTTATATCGCCTGCCATTCCGAAGCAACATAACTCTTTGCTAGTGCTTGCAACCGTTTCTTCTTTTAAGTCAGAGATAAAAACTTTTGCACCCTGATTAATCAATTTCACAGCTACTCCCTTGCCTATTGCGCCGGTAGCTCCTGTAATTAGTACAACTTTGCCTTCAAATTCGTTTTGCATATCTATTTTATTTGCTATTATTTTCTTTTGACTTTCTAAAGAGTTTCAAATATATTTCTTTTATATTTCCAAAACAAAAATATGAGCCTGTTTTTTAGTGAATTCCCCATCAATTTAAGTGAAACATGATAGCAAGTACTAAACGAGAGTCACCATCTACTTTACTAAGTAGTTTTAGAAATAATCAGACAAAAAGAAAGGAAGTGAAAAACACTCCCTTTCTCAAAAAATATTTTGACAAATTTATTTTCCTAAGAAATTATCATTGAGTGCTTTATCGTTATGACGAACTGCCGCATCAGTATGCACATTGGCAACTTCTGTAATTACTGCACCTTCGTCACCACCAAACTGCCAGTGTTTTGCATAAATAACATCTTGCGGAGTAAAAGTTCCAGGAGTTCCTTCAATTACGTGTTTTGTTTCAGTCGAACCATTCATATGGCAAGCAGGTATTTTGATGGATGGAAACGAAGCAAGATTATCTTCTCCACCAGCTACAATGTAACTTTTACCGCTGCGAACCAACCAACCTTCTAATTTGGCAGGATTAGTTTCACCGTCTAAATGCCAGTGCTCTGGTAACATTTGATTTGGCAATAAAAACAAATCCATCAACATATATCTGTCGGTTTCATTATTTTTAAACATATAGGCTGCTAATCCAAGTTCAGTGAATTTTCCCGTTCCGTAATCACTAACCCAAAGGTTCTCGCGGAATTCTGGAAAAATGTTATAACCATGATATTTAGCCAAAGTGACAATTGCATCTTTTCCTTTTTCTACGTCAAAACTTCCGTCAGCCTTGTAAAAATCTTCGTTTTTAAATGTAATTGTTGATTTGCAACATGCTGTTTCAGCGCTCTCGCAACAAGGTTCTGATTCTGTATTTTTCACTGATTCTGAATTTGTTTTTGCAGTACAGCCTACAATTAATATACTGGCTACTGCGATTAAATAGAATAAATTTTTCATGATATTATCTTGTTTTATTATTTCAATTCGATTATCGACATGGTATGAATATCGTCGGTAGTATTGGGTCCGAAAGTTAAGTCAATATTCGAAACATATACTTTATCTCCTCTGCGAATGCATTCCGATGGTGCATCCAATTCGCCATTCGCCCCTTCGGTAGTGCCGTTTTTAGCTACGATTACAACTTTAGCTTTAGGTGTTATTTTAATAATTGCATTTCCTAAAAAATCAGCAATCCAAATATTGTCTTCCGTGTCAATTTGCATTCCATCAACCGAAATCATTCCGTTACCCGAAGCAAAAACTTCGGTTGAAGTTACTTTTCCATTTTCATCAACTAACATCTTCAATACTTCGGCATCGCCAAAATTACACACAAAAAGATCACCTTTCGAATTGAATGCCAAACCATTTGCACCAACAGTAATTTCTTTGTTTTTAGTTTCAATAACCCAAATTAAATGTGGATCACCAATTCCTGTAACTTTAACAGGATTTTCGGGATTTAATTCCGAAAGTTCGAAACGATAAACGCCACTTTTATGTACATCACCGCCAGCATTTAAATTCGTTTCGGCAACGTAAATTTCATTTCCACGCGTGGTAATTCCATTCGACATATTAAAACCCTCGGCAACCACTTCGCATTTTACTGCTTTGATGCCATTCATTGTAACCTTAAAAATTCGTGACAGACCCGGTTCTTCAGATGCAAACGATTGGTTATCTGAAATATATAGATTACCGTCAGAGCCGAAAACAATACCTAGAGGTT
Source organism: Draconibacterium sp. (assembly GCA_030595485.1). GTDB lineage: Bacteria > Bacteroidota > Bacteroidia > Bacteroidales > Prolixibacteraceae > Draconibacterium. The sequence continues at coordinate 4,758 of JAUVDE010000066.1, read as the reverse complement.
TTGCAACTCCGGTTTTTGGGTGAGGTAATAAATCAATTACTTCTTCTATTTGGTCGTCTTCACTTATCCGCAATACTTTCGCAGGAAACTCAGGTTTGTTTACGTTTGTCATTGAAAGATAAATGTAACCATCGGAACCAATTGTCATTCCATCCGGGCTATTATATTTTTCGGGCAAAGCCTTTCCAAAAGCCAATTTTGGTGTTTTCAGTTGTTCTTGGCACGAGCTAAATGTGATAAACAAAAAAGCAACTACTATTAAATTTACTAAGTTCTTCATTATGGTTTTATTTGGTTAATCGACCTATTAATTCCTTGTATTTCAAATATTTTGACTGATAAATATCGCAATTAATTGGGTTTGGTTCAAATCTGCGCTCAATGGATGTCATGTTTTTTACTGCCTCAGCAAAGTCAGCATATTCTTCAGCACAAACACTGGCAGCCATGGCAGCTCCCAAAGCACCCAATTGTGTTCCGGCAGGCACTTCCATCGGAATTCCAATGGCGTCGGCAAACATTTGCATCCAAACATTACTCTGAGTAGCTCCACCCGTACAACGTATCACGTCCGGTTTATCCCTAAAATTCATTAAACGTTCAATGTGGTGTTTGTGCGAAAAAACAATTCCCTCGTAAACAGCGCGCAACAAATGAGTGCGTGTATGCTCTCCTTTTATATTTTGAAATCCTGAAGCAACAGGATTCTTTTCGTTACATCCGAATAAAAATGGCAAGAAAACCACATCACTTTCATCAGCAGAAATACTTTCAACTTGCTCATTTAACCACGGGAAAAAATCACTTCCTTTTTGCTCCTTTTCAGCTAGAAGAAAATTAATAATAAACCAATCGAGGTTACTTGCAGAAGTTGGACTTCCCTCTAACATTAAATACCAACCGGGAATACTATATTTACTAGTCATAAATAAGTCTTCATCGATTAAAGGTTCGCGGGCTATGTACTGGTTATTCCCCCAGGTTCCCACAACCATCGACATTTGAGCTTCATCTACAATGCCCGACGCTAATCCACAAGCATCAATATCGAACATTCCACCAGCCACAGGAGTTCCTGCTTTTAATCCGGTTAATTTGGCTACTTCAGAAGTGATTTCCCCAGCTTGTTCTGCTGAACCAATTAGTGGTGGTAACATTTCACGGAATTCTTCCAGTCCGAAAATCTTTAAAACCTCGTCATCGTATTCACCCGTAACCACATTCATTAAACTGGTTCCCGACATATCACTTATTTCGGCATAAACTTCTCCAGTTAGTTTTAATCGAACGTAATCTTTAGCCATTAAAATCCATCGTGCTTTTTCAAGCGTTTCCGGTTCGTTATCACGTAGCCATGCAAGCAAAGCGTTTGGCTGAGCTGCCCATAAACTTTGTGCTGTTAATGGTAGCGCTTTTTTATCTACTCCATTTTCAATCCATTCTGAGATATATTTTTGAGCACGACCATCAGTAGAATTTATCGCCTTTCGAACAGGGTTTCCTGCTTCATCAACCAAATAGAGCCCATTTCCGTGACCGGTGCAAGCCACTGCTTTAATCTGTTCAGCAGAAACCTTTGAAGACTCGATTACTTCGCGAATGGCTGCAATGGTTTTCTCCCACATTAAATTGGCATCGCGTTCATTTCCTCCATTGGGTACAAGAAAACATTTCACATCTCGCACGGCAACAGCAATCTCTTCACCTTTCTGATTAAAGAGTGCTGCTTTCGACATGGTGCCGCCATTATCTATTCCCAAATAATATCTGTCCATTATTTTGCTTCCTCTTTCTTTTCAATAATTGTATTTCTAAAAAACAGTGCAAATGCGATAAGAACAACTAATGTAAGCACACTTGTTATACTCCATACACTTGCCCAATCAACTTTATTTACTCCGTTAACGGTTTCAGTAAACATTTGAATTAACTCTCCATTTACGAAATTTCCAAGCAACAAACCCAATCCAAATGTCACTAAAAATATAAAACCTTGAGCTTGTGCATTTAACTCCTCGGGTACTTTATTATGAATATAAACCTGACCTCCGACAAAAAAGAATCCATATATAATTCCGTGTACTAAAATACCAACAAAATAAAGTATTGGTAAATCAGCTGCTCCTCCAATATAAAAAGCGACATAACGAATTAGCAAAGCAAGTAATCCCATTATCATGGTTGCTCTTACTCCAGCCTTTTTAAGTACCACCGGTACCATAACCATAAAAAACATTTCGGCAAATTGCCCCCAGTTCATGGTTACGGTTATATATTTAAAACCAACATCTTGCAAAAACTGCGATAAATAAGACCAGTATAATGCAAACGGAATCATTGCTAAAAAGGAGATGATAATAAAGGTTGCAAAGTTTTTGTCTTTCATTAATGTTAAAGAGCGCAACCCCAACACATCCATAAGCAAAATTTTGTCTTTGCTGCCGGCAGGAGGTGTTTTGGGTAAAAAAAGATTAGAGATTGCTGCCACTAAGGCGACCGCCGCTCCACAATACAAGGGAAGGTTTGTTCCATCGAAATCAATATTAAAATAGTTTACTGCTACTAAACTAAATACACCCGATACTACCCAGCCAACTGAACCAAAAACTCTAATTCGTGGAAATTGCTCAGCCGGTGCGTGCGCCATTGCAATAGCACTGGTTAATCCCCATGTGGGCATGTATACAACCATTGCTAACAATAGAAACACAAATAGCATTGTTGGTTCGGTTTGTCGGGCAGCAAAAAATAGTAGAAGTGCAGTAAATAAATTGAGCACTACTAATACTTTTTCTCCCGAGAAATATTTATCAGCGAGTGTTCCAATTAAAGGAGAAGCTAAACAACCAATTGCCATCGAACTTAATATAAGTGCTTTTTGAGTTCCCTCAACTCCAATATTTGTTAAATAAGCTGCCAAGGGTACCCACCAAACAGCAAATAACATAAATTGGAGAAACAGCATTACGCTGAGTTGGAAAAAGTTAAAGATAGTTTTAGACTTCATTGGTTTGTTGTGTTTTATTTTGTTGAGTATTACTCTATCTTTACAAAAAAACTAAAAAATATTTGTTTTAAAAATTATTTAGAAATATTTTTGAAACCAAATAGAAACTTTTTCGAAAGCAAAAGAAAATGATTGGAAACCTCAAAGAACGAGAAAAAGAGATACTAAGATGTTTATATGAAGAAGATGCTTCTTCGGTAAGCGAATTAAGCAAGGCATTAAATGTTTCGGTTGTTACTATACGTAGCGATTTGGAAAAACTAGAGCAAAAAGGATTTGCTGTAAAAATGCGTGGTGGAGCACAGCCCGTATTTAATCGTAGCCTGATTGACAGAATTAATTCAATGAGTGATGAAAAGCAGCGTATTGCAAAAAAGGCAGCTGAATTAATTAAGGATGGCGACCGTGTGATGATTCTCGCCGGTACTACCAGCTCGTTAATTGCCAAGTACCTCTATGATAAACGCGATGTTCATGTGGTTACCAACTCAACCTACATTTTACATTATATGCGTAACAATACGAATGTTAGTGTTACACTTATTGGTGGCGAATTTGTTTCCGATGCTGAAGCAACAGTTGGAGCAATTGCTTTGCGTGAGCTAGACAATTTCAGTGTAAAACTGGCATTTATTGGTAGCGATGGTTTCTCGCTGGCAAATGGCATAACCGCTAACCATATTGAAGTAGCAGAGGTGGCTAAAAAGGTTGTCGATCGTTCAGAGTCAACGATTCTTGTTTCTGATTCATCGAAATACAATCACAACGGATTTGCTTTTATTCATGGCTTGAAGAAGATAAGCACAATAATCACCGACAATAAACTTCCACAAAAAGCTTTATTGGAATTTGAGGAGAATAGTATAAATGCGGTAATCGTTTAACAGGCTATTCAATTGGTTCTACCCATAAATTACGAAATTGAATTTTTGAGCCCTCGGCTTGCAAACCTATTCCACCTTTGGTAACAGAGCAGTTAGTGGCTGTATTCTGTAACAATCCGTTTACATACAACTTAATGGTATTTCCCTTACAAATAATTTCATAGGTGTTCCATTCGCCTACCGGTTTTTCATTGCTCAGATTCATTTTCGGAATCAGTGGTTTATCATTTTCCGTTGATGTGTAAACTTCACCATTGAGGGTAGCACTTTCAATTCCGTGAATAATAAAATCACCCGCATTTTCATGTTTCAATTGCCCCTGGTAATGACTCACCCAAATTTTATCATCGCCTTTAACATGTACAAAAATTCCACTATTAGTAGGTTCTTCAGGGTAGCGCCATTCAACATGAAGCTTGTAGTTTTCGTATTCCTTATTTGTTCGGGCATAACCAACGGGGTTCCCAATAGTTTCAATCATTCCATCGTTTACATAAAAGTACTCATCCTGATTTACAGATTTATCTTCCACATAAACCGTCCAGTCATCCAGATTTTTTCCATTAAATAGCATTTCCTTTTTATCGGAACATGAAGACAATAAAAAAGCAATGGAAACAATTGTTAAAGAAAGTAATCGCATATCGCTAAATTTTAAGCGACAATATACAAATTGTCATGGTCGTAAATTTCTATTTTATTCAAAATATTTTTAAAAGCTGACTATAACCTAAACTGAGCGATTCCAAACTTTAAATTTCACCAATCAAGCAACACAAAAAGAAAATTCAAAAATTTTCTATCACCAACAAGGTGAGTTCAAATTTTGTGAATTCCTTTTTGTATCACAGCATTGGCAAACTTTTT
>JAUVDE010000401.1 GCA_030595485.1 Draconibacterium sp. | reverse complement strand
CCATTTCGTTCATTAAAGTAATGTTGGCGGTTTTGCAGCTTTCTTCAAATCTTTCTAAACGTTGTTGGGTGTTGTCCGATATTTTTCCGTTTTCGAGCATTTGAAAATCAGGCGACATTCCATTTCTTGCCATTCCTAATGATGCGTAATCAGTACTTATTCGGGCAACTTTTACACGTTGTAAAATTTCATGTTTGTCGGCCACCACTTTTTCAGCTTCATCAAAAAACGCATTATATTTTTTTAGGTTTTCAGCACTTAAAAACGAGTTGAAACCTTGAGCAGGATCGCCATACAAAAAAAGGAAAAAGTCTTTATTATTTTGAATTTCTGCGTGGATCGCATTAATGTAATTTTTCACAAAAATGCCGGCTTCTTCGTAATAACCATTTACAAATTCTGTAATTATTTGCTCAGCATCTGCATCAGGATTCCAAAGTAATTTTGCTGTTAAATACGAACGCAATTCAAATAACTCGCTGGGATTATGGCTGTGTTGTTCAAAAATCCACTTGGCATGGTTATCTCTGAAAAACTGGATGTTGGGTTGTAGCGTGTGTATATTTGGAAACGGCGCCAAAAAGTTGGTAAACTGAGTGGTGTAATCCCAAATTCGAATATTATCACTCAATTCTTTCCAACCAACCAAATCTTCGGCAAAGTCATTACACTTTTCTTCAATTGGTGCACTTCGGTCGCATTCAATCGAACAAAGCGTAATTAGGACATTATCCAGTGGTCTTGTTACACACGGTTTACGCGTGTATTGGTACGCCAGCGTCGATATCATTTTATCAGGAAAGGCCTTGGCTACTTCATTTACAAAATAAATCATCGAGCCGGTAGCTGAACCTTCTGCTTTGTCAATTTTTGCACAGTGTTCGCATTCGCAATATTGTGTGTTGTCGTTCGAACTAACCGAAATTACATTGGCATCAGGATATCTGTTGAAATAAGCACGAACCGAGTCTTTTACAATTTGCAGCACTTCAGTATTGGTTAAACAAAGTTGCGTGTGTCGTCTTTGATTTCCACGCAATGCATAATATTCGGGATGCGTTTTGTAAAAGTTCTTTTCAGGAACAAAACGATGAAAAGTATGTACCCGCGCAGTTGGAACATAGTTTGGAAACGCCTCGTGTGTTACTTTTTGTTTGTCTGCAAAATCGTGATTATCGTAGTACAATTTTGAGTGCATGGTGCGGGTGGTAATCTCGGGAGTATAAACGTAATTTAGCACCTTATTAATCGCAGCAGTTTTTAATTCAGGTATTTTTTCAACCTCCGGCGAAAACCATTTACAATCGAGTTCTATTTCCAAAAACTCATAAACGGCATACAGTGCACTTTCAGAACTACCTCCTGAAATATACAAATTATCATCCTCTGTTTTGTACGAAACAGTGTGCGGCGAAGCTAAATTCTCATCGGGAAATACAAATAGCTGTTTCTTTTCTTTTGAGATATTACTTGTGTTGTCAATGGGAATCTTTACTGATGAAATCTTTTCTAGATAAGTTTGAAGTTCAACAGCAGCCTTTTGCAGTATTGCATCCGGCTCATCTTCAAGAATAATTTGATAGTTTGTCTGGCCGTTTTTAACAAGAGTTAGTTCATTTTTATTGGAACATCCGAAGCAGAAAAGAATACTTACTAAAAGGAATAGGCTAGTAGTTTTCATAGGTGTTTGATTAATTATTTAGTTTTCGACAGTGAAGTTAATAAAAGTAATTAATGAAGTTGTTTAAAGTCAGATTGAAAAACTGCGAGTAACATCTTGATTCCATTGGACTTCAGCTAATTTCTCTTCCGTAGCTTTGGCTATGCAAGAAAAATAGAGCTTCGCCACTGAAATCAATACATCCCTCTCGAAATTCCCCTTTAGCTTTAAACAACTTCAATAAGTATTTGCAAGAATAACCAGACCGAATCAATGGGAAGTCGTGAAATTGAGTTTGCAAATCTTCTTTTTAACTGAGTTTTACTTTTTTAATAATCGAATCATCTCGACAGCTATCCAACATTTCGAGGCTGGTTAAACGTCGTAAAGGATGTTTAAAGTTAGGCGCAATTTCGCACAAAGGAACCAATACAAATTTGCGTTCGTGAATACGCGGGTGGGGGATAATTAGGTTTTTGGTTTCCATAAAATCATCATCGAAATACAAAATGTCAACATCCATTTGTCGTGATGAATAACGCTCGTTGCCTCTTTTTCGTTCGAAGCCCTCTTCTATTTTGGTAATTCGCCACAGTAGCTCAACCGCTTCAAGTATGGTTTCAATGACCAATACCTGGTTCCAAAAAGCATCGTCAGCATGAAATCCCCAGGGAGGAGTTTCATAAATGGATGAAGATAGAACGACTTTTCCCAAATCTTTTTCTATCAAATCAAAAACCTTTTGAAAATTGGCTTGTTTATTACCAATATTTCCACCTATTCCGAGACAAACCTTATGCATAGAATTGTATATTTGTAATTCCTTAAGCAAACAGATACTTATCAGTAAAAGTAATAACGAAACAAAAAACAAAAAATAATATGAAACAATTTTTTAAGTATGTGCTGGCTACAATAGTTGGTGTATTTGCAGTATCGTTAATCGGAACAATTATTATGTTCGGTGTAATTGGGGCTATCGTTGCTTCAACAGATAAAGAAGTGGTGGTTGCCGAAAACTCGATGTTGGTTTTAAACTTCGACCGTACAATTGTTGACCGTGCACCAAACGACCCATTTGAAGATATGGAATTGCCCGCAATGTTTGCACGTGCAAAAACCATGGGAGTAGATAATATAATGAAGTCCTTGGAGAAAGCTGTTGACGATGATCGTATTAAAGGTATTTATCTCGACATTTCGCGTGTGAATGCAGGAATGGCAACGGTTGAAGAAATTCGTAATGCACTTATTGAATTTAAGGAGAAAAGCGATAAACCAATTTATGCATGTGCCGATAAAGGAACAATGTCGCAAACAGCTTATTATTTGGCAACGGTTGCCGATAAAGTTATTGTGCATCCCGAAGTAGGAGTTGATTTTCGTGGATTAGGAGGCGAAATGATGTTCTATAAAAATGCACTAAAAAAGATTGGTGTTGAAATTGAAATTGTTCGTCATGGTAAATTTAAGGCAGCAGTTGAACCTTTTTTGCTCGACAAAATGAGTAAAGAAAATAGAGAGCAAACACTTACTTATTTAGGAAGTTTATGGAACCATATGTTAAAAGGTATTTCCGAAGAAAGAGGAATGTCTGTAGAAAAACTGAATAAATTAGCTGATAACGTTCAAACTTTTAGATCAGGACAAAAAGCCGTTGATTCGGGTTTGGTTGATGCTGCAAAATACAAAGATGAAGTATTAGACGATTTGCGCG
>JAUVDE010000256.1 GCA_030595485.1 Draconibacterium sp. | reverse complement strand
CTTGTAAAAGCACAAGATTTAACTTTAAATTTCTTTGTGAATTTTAGATTTTGAAATACCCCCTGTTTCCACCGTTACTCCTTCGGAGCTTCCGGTTCCAACTGTCCCCCTGAATTCAGGGGGACAGTGGAGACCGCTGACCCGATTTATCGGGCAAGGACGAAACGGGGGGTAATCTGATATTAAAATTAAAAAATAAATGGCGAATTGGAATTCGCATCACCCAACTAAAACTCAAAACTTTCAACCTTCCTTGGTAGGGTTAAACGCACCACGTCTGTATTAGTTTATATAAAATTTAAAGTCAATCAAACTGAAAACAATTTCTATGAAGAAAATTCTGATTATTCTGGCAATACTATTTTCATTTTCCACGATAAATAGTTTTGCGCAGAATCTGTTATTAACGGGAGTGGTAAAAAATGCTGAAAATGGAGAGACGCTTCCCGCTGCAAATATTGTGATAAAAGGTACAGCAATTGGAACAGCAACAAACGTTGATGGGTTTTTCACACTGTTAAACCTTCCTGAAAAGAAATTTACTTTAAATGTTTTTTATGTGGGCTGCCACGCCATTGAAATGGAAGTTGACCTCGATAAAATTGAAGGGCGTTTAGTAATTGAAATGCAACCATCGAACATCGAAATCGATGAAGTTTTTGTGACAGCAAAATCATATAAAATGATGAAAGCCACTGAAGGAGTGAGCGCCGTTCGTGTTTCGCCAATAGATTTAAAAACACTACCAAGTTTCGGACAAGTAGATATTTTTCGCTCCTTGCAGTTATTGCCCGGAATTAGCGGCACCAACGAAAGCTCATCAGGTTTGTATGTTCGTGGCGGAACACCAGACCAAAATCTGGTGCTTTTAGATGGAATGACCGTTTACAATGTTGACCACTTTTTTGGTTTTTTCAGTGCGTTTAATGCTGATGCAATTAAAGACATTCAAATGTTTAAAGGAGGCTACCCGGCAAAATATGGGGGGCGAATTTCGAGTGTAGTTGACCTGACGGGAAAAACCGGCGACCCCAATAATCTTCATATGAGTGGCGGTGTTAACCTTTTAGATGCACACACAACTATTGAAGTTCCTCTCGGCGGAAAAGGTTCTATTTTACTTGCCGGAAGACGCTCGTACACCGACGTTATGGAAAGTGGGTTGTACAATAAAATTTATGATATGCTTTCGCAGAACAATGCAGAACAAACGCAACAGCCAGAAATGCCTGCAATGCCAAGTGGAGGAATGGGCGGTGGACCAGGTGGAGGACGCGGAGGTTTTGGTAGTTTTGAACAACCCGAAGTTACCACAACACGCCCCACATTTTATTTTTATGATTTAAATGGTAAAATATCGTATCGCCCCACCGAAAAAGACAACCTCGCTTTAAGTTTCTACAGCGGAAAAGATAACCTTTTTGAAGATTCGGAAAATATCCGTACAATTGAAAGTCAAAATGAAAATTTTCCAAGTCGGACAATAGCTAATACACGAGACGAAGATACAGACTGGGGAAACCAGGGAATGAGTTTTAAATGGTCGAGACAGTGGAACCCTAAATTCTATTCAAATTTAATGGGTGCTTATTCACACTATTTCAGCAATTATAACCAACAGATTATTAATAATACATACGATTTGGGAGCAGACACCTTGATAAACGGGCGTACAATGGGGAATTTTGAGGACAACGATGTTAACGAGATTTCATTTCGACTGGATAATGAGTGGCAGGCTTCAAATCAGCACCGACTTGGATTCGGGTTAAACTTTTCGCATACCAACGTTACTTACGATTTTATAAGAGACGATACTTTATCTATCTTAAATCGTGACGAAACTGGTATTTTAACCACACTTTACGCACAAGATAATTGGAAAGTAACTCCAAAACTGGAAGTTAATGCAGGAATTCGTGCTAACTATTACGATGTAACCGGACAAACTTATATCGAGCCCCGATTATCGTTTAAATATTCTGCCACCGACCATTTATCATTTAAAGGAGCCACGGGAAAATATAACCAGTTTGTAAACCGTGTTATTAATGAAAATGTAACGGAAGGTTCGCGCGATTTCTGGTTGATTGCCGACAACGATTTGGTTGATGTACAATCATCGTGGCACTACATTTTAGGCGGAAGTATAGAAAATGATATGTTCCTTTTTGATGTAGAAACCTATTATAAAACCCTCGAAGGATTATCGGAATTCTCGCTTCGTTATCGCAGAAATGACATTGAACTCGACCAACTTTTCTTTTCGGGCAATGGAACAGCAAAAGGAATTGAATTCCTGCTTCAGAAGAAACAAGGTGAATTTACCGGTTGGTTAACCTACACTCTGGCGCAAGTAGAACATAAATTCGAGGGATTAAACGAAGAAAATCCATTCCCTGCACTACACGACCAGACACATGAATTTAAGGCCGTTGCCAACTGGGAGCCTCACCCTAAATGGAGATTCTCGTCAACATGGGTTTATGGCTCGGGCAAACCTTATACTGCGCCCGAATCGCAATATCAGATTGATTTATTAGATGGTCGTCAGTTTTCGTACATTAGCGTTGGGCCTAAAAATGCTGAACGTTTACCAGCCTACCACCGAATGGATATTGCAGCGCACTACCTTTTCAAAATTGGGAATGTTAATATGGATGCCGGGTTCTCCATTTTCAACCTCTACAACCGTACAAACATTTGGTATCGCGAATTCGATTTACAGGAGTTACCAATGGTTATAAACGATGTTACCTATTTGGGAGCAACGCCAAATGTGTCACTAAATTTCAGCTTTTAGATTATTAGAAATGAGTATTGAGACAAGAAAAACAATTATTATGAAAAAATACATACAACTTACAATATCCATCCTAGCCTTTGCAACCCTCTTTTCGTGCGAAGAGGAAAGCATTTACACACCCGACGAACGGTTTGTTTTACAGGCATATTTATATGCAAACGAACCTGTCCATGACGTGAGAATTAGAAATGCAGTTCCATTATCGGTAGCAGATTCGGTGGGCGAGCCTATTAACGATGCAATAATTACACTTTATAAAAACGATATTGCGTACACACTGGTATCAAGCAGCGACACCGGAACATACCATTATCCGGGAGACGACTTGATTATAGAAACCGATGATGAATTCTCGATAGAAGCAATTGTAGGTGATAAATCTGCATCGGGCAACACTAAAGTTCCAGAATCGCCTGAAGGTGTTTTCATGTCGGATGCCGTTATTGAATTACCTGAAATTAAAATTGATCCTTATTCAGGACGCCCGGAGTTTGGTGCAATGCAAGCTTTGATGGCAGTGCAGAGAGAAATCCAACTAGAAGTACTCTGGGATAATCCAAACGGAGAACTACATTTTGTAGTTATTGAAAATGCTGAAAATAATCAGGAATCGATATTCCCCGATTTAGGAGGTAAATTTGGACGTGTTGGAAGAGGGGCATTTCATAGAATTACTTTTCCAACTCGTGAAAGCTCCCATCAAATTAACTTTTTCGATATGCAATATTGGGGTAAATATGCAGTTAAAGTTTATCGTGTAAACCAGGAATATGCAGATTTGTACGAAAACCTGGAGCAAGATTCGCGCGACTTAAACGAACCGCCTACCAACATTAAAAACGGGCTTGGCATTTTTAGTGCATTCAATTCGCAAAATGTTTATTTTGAAGTAGCGAAACAAGGAACTTCAGCGCCAACAAATGGATGGTAAAAAATATAAGTAACCTATAAAAAAATAATTCCAATGAAAACTATCTCTTTTTTAGTACTTCTTTCCGCAATTGTATTTTTTTCGTCGTGTGCCAAACTTCCTGTTTACAAAAGTGAAATATATGTTGCACCAAAAACCAACGAATTTGCAAATCCTGTATATTCCAACTACGACAAAAAAACAAACATCGGTTTCGAAATTGCTAATAACGATACAAACTTGTTTATTCGAGCAGTTTTTCACGACGGCGAAAGTTCCATGAAAATTATGCGTGGTGGACTAACTATTTATTTCGACCCAACCGGGAAAAAGAAAAAGCAGTACCAACTTAAAATTGAACGCGCACAAAAACAAAAAACAAATATGGCTTCGATGAATAGCCAAAATGGAAAGAATACATCGGCCAGAGCACAAGATTTGCCTAAAGCAATTAATGCTACGTATAATAAAGTTACCTGGGATAAAAACGGGAATGAATTTGTGTTTTATCGTAATCTGATAAAAGATCCAATTCGTGTTGACCTTGGTCCAAATCAATCAAACGAATTGATATTAGAGATAAAAATGCCACTCGCAGAAATACCAATTGAACCTGGACAAAATCTATTTTCTTTGGGAATTGAAAGCGGCTCAATATCTACAAATAACATGCAAGGAAACAGACCAAACAGCGGAATGCGTGGTAGTGGCGGAGGAGGTGGTGGTGGTCGAAGCGGCGGCGGCGGTGGTCGTGGTGGCAGCGGTGGAATGGGTGGTGGAAAATCAGGAGGCGGTTCTCGCCCAAGTGGTAGCCCGCAACCTGGAATGGAACCTTTAAAACTTTGGTTTCAGGTAGAATTGTAAGTGATTAATATTTATTGAAGATACTGAGCTGGCTGGATAATAAACCCGATCTCGTCTCCTAACTAAATTCTGCTCCACAGTTTCTGCATTTAAGTTTTGTTTGTTTAAATAACTTATCTAGCGGAACATTCGAACCAAGGGCGACATAAAATATTGCCAAATACAATTTAACTTTTTTCCATACCGACAGTTTCAGCTTAATCTTTTTTGAACCACACTCGGGGCATATAGCTTTGGTTCCTTCTTTAACAGAATCACCAGTTTCAGCCATAATTTCTTCTACTCGTACTAAATTTATTTCATCAACTTGTAATTCAACCAAAAATGCCGGTATATAACTTATTACTTGTGCTGTGAGTTCATTCTTCAAAACACACTCAATTCCTTCCGATTCTAAACGGCTTTTTAATACCGCCAAATCTGATACAAAATGAGATTCTTTAATTGTTATAAGTGCCATATTATTAATCTAAGGGTAAATCTACAATTTCAGCGCTTTCCTCCAATACTCCGCCATCATCCATTTCTCCGTCTCTGTTCAATTTATTTCTATTTCCATTCGAAATTAAAGCCCAGGCCATAATAATACTGGTTGCTATAATTACAACAAAAAGAACACCACTTTCGAAACCCTCGTGTTTAAGATTCTCGGGGATGGCAAAAAATAGAAGAATGGTTATTAATCCTTTGGGGGCAATAAAAGTTTGTGGCATAGTATCTTTTTTCTCAACCACATAAAACAAGCCAAAACGTAAAACATATGTAACCAGCAAAAATACGACACTAATTAGCCATACCTTCCAGCTAAGCAGCGATGCAAGAGGTAGCGTCATACCAAACACCACAAAAAAGAAGGTTCGTACCAAAAACGAAGTTTCCGCAGTAATCATTTTAAATTGGTC
>JAUVDE010000309.1 GCA_030595485.1 Draconibacterium sp. | reverse complement strand
CGAAACAAAGGTTTTTAGCGGAACATAAACCAGCATGAAAATTATGGCAAAACTTGCAGCTAAGCCAAATACTGGTTTCAGCAATTGAAAAATACCCGGTTTCTTTTCAGCAACAGGCAGTTTTTCCTGCTCAATTTTTGTGTGCATACGTGCCGAAAAATCTTCGAAATAGTTTCTGGGAGTTCCATAAGGATTCTCCTTTTTAAGTTTCGATAACTCGGGTGCTATATTTTTTAGTTCATCCATTTTATGTATTGACTTTATTTTTCGAAAATGGTTTAATCTCAATCCCTAATCTATATCCTTTAAATATTGTTCAACTTTTTTTGCTGCGTGATGATACGAGGCTTTTAATGCGCCAACCGAGGTTCCAAGCACTTCTGACATATCATCATATTTCATTTCGTCGAAATATTTTAGGTTAAACACAATGCGTTGTTTTTCGGGTAAACGTATAATTGCCTGCTGAAGTTTCTGTTGAATTTCGTCGCCTTCAAAATAGGGATCCGACATCAGGTTCTCCAGCAAATACTCACTCACATCATTCAAGGGCATCATACTTTTCTTCTTCTTCGAATTCAAAAAAGTAAGTGATTCGTTAGTGGCAATACGATACAGCCAGGTGTACAAGCTCGACTCTTCACGAAATTTATCAATACTTCGCCAAACCTTTATAAAGGTATTTTGGAGCACATCATCCGTGTCGTCGTGGTTCATTACAATTTTCCGGATATGCCAATACAGCCGCTCCTGATAGGTGGTTACCAAAGTATGAAAAGCAAGGTCGCGCTTGTTCTCATCTTTTAAATCAGCAATTATATTTTGATCTGTATCCGGCATAAAACTTACAGTATGACACTCCTTGCCGGCAAAGGTTTAATTTTAAAATCAGATTCTGAAATTTAATCCCTCTTCTTTTAATCGATTGTAAATGCTTACATCAAATTTATAAAGCTTGGCAGCACGGTGTGCCACATTGGTTTGCTTTTTGTTGGTGTCGATTAGCAATTCCATATTTTGTATTTTTTTTCTGAAATTTCGGGTGTCAAGTTTTTTGTCGAGAATAACTTCGTACAGCGTTTGTAGTTGTGTTAATGTGAACTTCTCGGGCAGTAAATGAAATCCAACGGGGTGATACTGAACCTCTTCTCTGAGTTTTTTCAGTGCACTAAAAACAATCTCTTTCGAATCGAAAATTAAATCAGGAAGTTTATCAATCTCGAACCATTTAACCGATTTTGCAATTGATGAGAGTTCAAGATTGTGGTATTCAGGATTAATTAAAGCGTAGTATGCAACCGTTAATACACGATAATGCGGAACGCGATTTTTATTTCCAAAAGTTTGAACTTGTTTCAGGAAAATGTCTTTTAGCCCGGTAGAAACTTTTAGAATTTTCTTTGCGTAATTATCTAAATCTTCATCGGTGGGTAGGTGAGTGCCAATTAGTCCCCAAAATTTATCTGATTTAAGTGCCGGATTTTTTTCGAAAATTACCTTTGATTCTTCGTACGCTTGTGCAGTGGTTAAAAATTTTTCTAAAAGACCTGGTTCGGCCTGCCAAAGTAAAACATTAATTTTATTGTTTTGAAAACCAAAAATTACACAGTCAACAGAGATGTTCTTAAGTATCATAGGTCATTCGTTTCAACAAATGTATGAAGAGAATTTTACTTTTCAATAGATTTTAGCAGCATAATCGTGTATAAAGTACAATAAGTGTAACTCAAATAGTTAAGTTTTACGTTTCTCAATACTCTGAATTAGAAATACATTCAAAAAACACTACCTTTGCACCGCAATTTTTTTAAACAAGTAGAATGGCTTTAAAATGTGGTATTGTTGGTTTACCTAATGTTGGAAAATCAACGCTTTTTAATTGTTTGTCGAGCGCAAAAGCACAGTCGGCAAATTTTCCTTTTTGTACTATCGAACCTAACGTTGGTGTAATTACAGTTCCCGACGAGCGTTTGTCAAAATTGGAAGAGCTGGTTAATCCTCAGCGTGTGCTTCCTACAACAGTTGAAATTGTTGATATTGCCGGTTTGGTAAAAGGAGCAAGTAAAGGTGAAGGTTTAGGAAACAAATTCTTGGGTAATATTCGCGAGACGGATGCTATTATTCATGTATTACGTTGTTTCGAGAACGAAAATATTACGCACGTTGATGAAACCATTAATCCGGTTCGCGACAAAGAAACCGTTGATATTGAGCTTCAGCTTAAAGATTTGGAAACCGTTGAAGGCCGTATTGCTAAAGTTGAAAAACAAGCTCGCACGGGAAACGATCCTGAGGCAAAACGTTTGTTTCGTATACTTACTACTTACAAAGATGTTTTAATGCAAGGAAAATCGGCACGTACCGTTGAAGTGGATGCTGTAGATGCAAAAACCGTTGAGGGTTTGCAACTGTTAACCAACAAGCCAATTTTATATGTTTGTAATGTTGACGAGCCTGCTGTAATTAAGGGGAATAAGTATGTTGATGCGCTAAAAGAGGCCATTAAAGATGAAACCGCAGAAATGTTAATGATTGCTGCAGCCACCGAAGCCGATATTGCGGAATTGGACGATTACGATGAGCGTCAAATGTTTTTAGATGATCTTGGTTTAACAGAATCGGGCGTAAATAAGTTGATTAAAACGGCTTACAAATTACTTCAGTTAGAAACCTACTTTACGGCTGGTGTAAAAGAAGTGCGTGCATGGACTTACCCCAAAGGTTACAAAGCACCGCAAGCTGCCGGAGTAATTCATACTGATTTTGAAAAAGGATTTATTCGTGCTGAAGTGATTCAGTATAATGATTTTGTTTCCTTAGGATCGGAGCTAGCTTGTAAAGAAGCCGGTAAAATGGCGGTTGAAGGAAAAGAATATTTGGTGCAAGATGGAGATATTATGCATTTTAGATTTAATGTGTAAAAAAGCACGAAGTCAGAAGTAGAGATACAAAAAAGGGTTGCAAACTTAGTTTGCAACCCTTTTTTATGCTTTTAAAACGAATTATTTTTGAGGCTGAACGTCGCTCATGTCCTTAACAATTCCGTTTTTGTCAACTTTAATAATTACGTCTTTTGCAATTTCAAGCTGAATTACTGTTTCTTCGAGTTTTGCAATTTTACCGTAAATTCCACCGGTTGTAACTACTTTATCACCTTTCGCCAATCCTTCACGAAATTTACGTGTTTCTTTTTGACGTTTCATCTGTGGACGAATCATAAAAAAGTAGAAAACAACAATAATTAGTACCAAAGGTAAAAAGCTCATTAAAGGATTTGAACCTTCTTCTGCTTGTTGGCCCATCATCAATAAAATACTGTTCAACATGATTATAATTTTTAATTTTTAATATCTAACAATTCATTTTTAACCTCGGCAAAAATAGCTAAATGTTTTAATTCTTTACTATTTCCGTTAATTTCTATTGATTTGTATTCTCTTCCCACCAATCCCGATGTGTCGAACTCCACTTCAATTCGTCCTGTACTGCCAGGTTTTACAGCCTGTTTGTCAAAACTTGCTTTTACACAGCCACAGTCAGAATTAATGTTATCGATTACATAATTGGCACTGCCAGTGTTGGTGAATTCGAAAGTAATCAATACAATTTCGCCAGCGCTTAAGCTCCCAAAATTGTGCATCTTTTCTTTAAATTCGATAGTAGTTTTTATCAAAGTTTGCTGCGTTTTATCAAGCGTGTTTTGGTTTGCAGGTTTTTGACCACAAGCAAACAGGCTTAAACACAATAACGAAAAAACAAACTTTTGCATTATTCCCCAATTAATCCGCGTCCTTCTTTGTTAATCTTTTCGTCACGCTTTAAATCTTTCAGCGTTTTATCTAAAATACCGTTAATAAAGTTACGGCTTTTTTCAGTGCTGTAAAATTTCGAAAGCTCAATGTATTCGTTCAAGGTAACTTTTGTTGGAATAGTTGGGAAATACAGGAACTCGGTAATGGCCAATTGCATAATAAGAATATCCATAAAGGCAATACGTTCAACATCCCAGTTACGCGAGTGTTCTTTAATTAATAAGCGCAACTCCTCGTGGTTGATAATGGCTTTACGAAGCAATTCTTTTGTGAAATCTTTATCCTCCTGGTCTTTAAACATCGGCATCAGTGCCTGGTCGCCGTCTGATAGCTCATTAAAACGTTTCAGCGTTTTTGTAATCATTGAAATTACAAATTCCACATCGTCGTTCCAGTAAATGCTTTGTTCTTCCAAGGCAGTGTATAAATCTTCCGCAACCAAAATAACTTTATTAAAAAGTTTCTCAATGAATTTACGGTCGTTGAGGTACGAACGCGTTTTGTCGTCCATGTATTCTTTATATGCGTCTGTCTCGCACATTAATAAATATAACTCTTTAATAAGTTCCGGCTTTTCTTTCCAATCCAATTTCTTCTGGTCAAGATAACCGTTAAGTTGCCTATTATCTTTTAATTGTTGAATTACTTGGTTTGAAATAAACTTCGTGTTCGGGTTTAAATCTTCGTGTGTTGGCTGATGTTTGTTGCGTTTAATTTCGATTCTGTTTTCAGCATATTCGGCAATCTCTGTTACCA
>JAUVDE010000206.1 GCA_030595485.1 Draconibacterium sp. | reverse complement strand
CCGATTATCATGCGGTTTATCCGAACGACCAAAAAGAGGGATTCCCAATTCGTTATTTTCCATCAGACTTTAGATTGGGCGACCCAATGTTACCTGCCGACAAGGACCCAAAGATTTTCACAAACGAGGGCGAAAGTTATTATATGCCATGGGAATCGACAGTTTGTATAAGTCGCAAATGGTTTTTTCATACCGAAGACACTAACTTTAAATCGGTTAAAGAGCTGGCAAAGTTGTATAACAAAGCTACCGCCCAAAACAATATTCTTATTCTGAATTGTCCGCCGAACCGTGATGGAAAAATCAGAACACAAGACGTAAATATTCTTCAGGCACTAAAAAAGGAACTTCAACTTAAATAAACCAAAACATGAACTTATCAACCATCGACTATATCATTCTAATCGGCTACATGTTACTTATTGTTGGCATTGGCGTTTTCTCTGGAATGAAGCGAAAAACAAAATCGAGCGAAGGATTTTTCCTTGCCGGACGTTCGCTAAAATGGCCAATGATTGGAACGGCACTTTTTGCTGCTAATATCTCAACCATACACATGGTTGGATTAGCCGGGAAAGGTTTTTCTGACGGATTGGTTTGGGGAAACTTTGAATGGTCGGCACCGTTTTTATTAATTATATTGGGGCTTATTTTTGCGCCTTTCTATTTTAAATCAAAAGTTTCCACTTTACCCGAATTCCTGGAAAGAAGATACGACAGTTCAACTCGGACAATGCTCGCTATAATTTCATTATTTACAGCATTATTTCTTCACATTGGTGTAAGTTTATACGCCGGTGCGTTGGTTTTCGAGAACTTCTTTGGAATTGAAAAATATACTGCGATTGTGGTAATTGCCTTCGCAACTTTAATTTACTCAATTATTGGTGGATTAAAAGCAGTAGTTTTAACTGAAGCTTTGCAATCGGGAATTCTGATTATTGGAGCCGGAATTATGACCATTCTTGCCATGATGGCTTTGCCTGAACACGGCGTAACAAATTTTGCTGAATTAAAGGCTGCTTTAAAACCCGATCAACTGAGTATGATTCATTCGCATGCCAATTCTCCACTTCCGTGGTGGGCATTTTGGTTAGGAATTCCGGTTTTGGGATTAAACTACTGGTGTGCCGACCAAACCATTGTACAAAAAGTGTTGGGAGCAAAAACCTTAAAAGATGCGCAGAATGGGCCAATCTTCGCTGGTTTTATCAAAATCCTTCCGGTATTTATCATGATTTTCCCGGGAATTTTTGCATACATCATTCTGAAAGATAAAATTGAAATTGCAGACCAAACACTACCTGTGTTAATACTGAATATACTTCCAACCGGATTAAAAGGATTAATGTCGGCAGCATTGCTGGCAGCACTAATGAGTACCATTGCATCGGCGTTAAACAGTGCCGGCACCATGGTTTCCATGGATATTCTTAAACAAAAACGACCAAATACATCAGATAAGAACCTTTTATTAGTTGGAAGAATTACAATTTTAGTTGTTACGATACTTGCAATTGCCTGGTCGCCATTAATTGCCAAATTTCCCAGTATTTTCGAAGCAATTAACGATTTACTGGCAGTACTTTCTCCTCCAATTTCGGTAGTATTTATTTTCGGAATAATGTCGAAACGTGGAACACCCAAAGCAGGCCATTATACTTTAGTTTTTGGGTTTGTATTAGCTGTCCTTGCCTTTTGTGCCGACTTTGAAATGATTGCCGGACAACGTTATATTACTGATGTTTTGGGAATTCATTTTATGATGAAAGCATTCTACTTGTTTGTGCTTTGTACTGTATTTTATTATTTGGTCAGCTTCTTTACACCTGCGGCCAGCCAAAAGGTTTTAGATAAAATGACCATGAAGAAACCACTTTCATTTATTACCGAAGAAAAATTATCTGGAGCAACCGATCCAAGGATCCTATCGGCAATTCTGGTAGTACTAATGTCTATCTTGTATTATATCTTCAGATAAAAAACAACAACATGATTATGAGAACTTTATTAGCAATATTTATTGTAACTTTTCTTTTTTCTTGTTCAGCTCAAAAAGAAGAAATTCAAAACACACCTGTTAAGCGTTACGGTTGGGTAATAAAAGTAAAACCCGAAAAACTGGAATATTACAAAAAGTTGCATGCCAATCCGTGGCCCGAAATAAATGCAAAGCTTAAGGAATGTAACATTCAGAATTACTCGATTTATTTTCGCGATGGATTATTATTTAGCTACCTGGAATATACTGGAACCGATTTTAAAGCCGATATGGCAAAAATGGCTACTGACCCAATGACACAAAAATGGTGGAAAGAAACCGATCCGTGCCAGGAGCCGGTTGATTCGGCAAAAGAAGGGGTTTGGTGGGCAGATATGGAAGAGGTATATCACCTAAATTAATAAGAGACTATTCCTGAATTCCTTCTGTCCACTCCGAGTTATACAAATAACTGTTGTATGGGAAACGCTGCGAGTGAATTGCTTTAACACGTTCGTATAATTCATTTTTAAAACCTTCAAGATTTGCTTTTTGTTTTGCCGAAATAAAAAGTGCGGGTGTATTACTTTTAGCCATCCACGAATTTTTCCACTCGTTTAAAGTAAAGTTGGCTTTTGTATGTTCCGATAAATCATCTTCGTCTTTTTGCTCGTAAGTAAAAGCATCAATTTTATTGAAAATATACAAGGTTGGTTTATTTCCCGCATCAATCTCTTCTAATGTTTTGTCAACCGTTTCGATTTGCTCCTCAAATCCCGAATGCGAAATATCAACAATGTGCAATAAAATATCAGCTTCGCGAACCTCATCAAGCGTTGATTTAAACGACTCTACCAAACCGTGCGGAAGCTTACGGATAAACCCAACCGTATCGGCCATTAAAAATGGAAGGTTGCCAATTACAACTTTACGAACCGTAGTGTCGAGCGTTGCAAATAATTTGTTCTCGGCAAAAACTTCTGACTTTGCCAACATATTTAAAATGGTAGATTTCCCAACATTTGTGTAACCAACCAAAGCTACACGTACCATTTTCCCACGGTTTTTACGTTGTGTAGCCTTTTGTTTATCAATTTTTTTAAGCTGCTTTTTTAAAAGCGAAATTTTATCAAGAATAATTCTGCGGTCGGTTTCAATTTGTGTTTCACCCGGTCCACGCATTCCAATACCACCTTGCTGACGTTCGAGGTGAGTCCACATTCGCGTTAAGCGAGGCAAGAGGTATTGATATTGAGCCAGCTCTACCTGTGTTTTTGCATGTGCCGTTTTTGCGCGTTTTGCAAAAATATCGAGGATAAGGTTGGTACGGTCAAGTACTTTACACTCCAGTAGCGCTTCAACATTTCTCAGCTGTGTAGGCGAAAGTTCATCATCAAAAATAACCGTATCGGCTTCAACAACCTTAATGTATTTACCAATCTCATCCAATTTGCCCGGGCCAACAAATGTTGCTTTGTTTGGCGTGGCGAGTTTCTGGGTAAATTTTTTCAAAACTTTAGCACCTGCAGTATCGGCCAAAAATTCCAATTCATCCAAATATTCTTTTACTTGTTTCTCATCTTGTCTTGGATTTATTATCCCTACAATTACTGCCTTTTCTGTTTCCGGTGCTGTCTCAATCATATTCTCAAATGCTTATAAAAAAAAACTCCTGCTTCAAAAGAAACAGGAGTGCAAAAATATTGTTTTTTATTTGTTACTGCAACACGAAGTTAATTGGCACCGTGTACGATACATTAACCGGTTTTCCACGTTGTTTGCCTGGCTTCCATGTTGGCAAGCCATTTACTACGCGAAGTGCTTCTTTGTCAATGGATGGATCAACCCCCCTTGCAATAGATGCATTGGCAACTTTACCTGTTTTTCCAACAACAAAAGTTACATAAACTTTACCTTGAATACCATTCTCCTGTGCAATTACAGGATATTTAATCTGGTTAGCGATGTACTTACGTAAAGCCAAGTCACCACCAGGGAATTCTGGCATATCTTCTACAATAAAGAAAACCTGAGCTTCATCTTCTTCCTCTTCCTCTGCAGTTTCAATTACTGGAGCAACGTCAATTACTGTTTGATCATCTGCCTCCGAGTCTTCAATCTCAAGTTCATCTTCAATTTCCACATCATCGTCAACAATGTTCAATACCTCAATAACCTTTGGAGGTGGAGGTGGTGGAGGTGGTTTAACCTCTTGTTCACGGGTGATAGGAATAATTTCTTCTTCTACTTCAGCGGTTTGGATAGAACCCAACGATTCAGCTTTGCTTGGCTTAGTAGTCCATTCAAACGCTAAAAGAGTAATTCCTAACGCAGCAACTAACCCCAACAGCAACAAGGTATTCCTTTTGCCTTCAAGATCAGCTTTTAGTGATTTTTTAAGTTCCATACTACTTATTATTATTTGTTTTATTCGATTTTTGCCCCCTAAAAAAGCGGGGCCTAAAGATAAAAAATAATATTTACATGCAAGACAAATTTTAACTGATTTGAAAAATCTATCTCAACTCGAAATATATAGGCACATTGTACCTGACTTTAACAGGTTTTCCTCCCTGTTTTCCCGGGCTCCATTTGGGCATTCCTTTTACTACCCTTAAAGCCTCATTATCAAGCGAGGCATCTACTCCTCGCAGTATATTTACATCGTACACATTACCGTTTTCATCAATCACAAAACTAACATAAACCTTACCTTCAATTCCATTCTCTTGTGCAATTAACGGGTACTTAACATTTACAGCCAAATAATTTACCAAGGCTCTTTCTCCTCCCGGAAACTCAGGCATTTCTTCAGCAATAATTACAATTTCTTCTTCTTTGTCAATTGGGCTGTTCGAATTCTGAAAAATGAGATTATTAAAATCAATACTTGAAGGATCGTCAGGTTCCTCAAAAAACATTTCAATATCGTCAACCTGTTTATCATTGTCAACAATATCAAAAACGGGCACTTGAATAATTGGTTTTGGTGGCTCCTTTTTCTCGGGTGGTGTTGATGGAATAAATACATATTCTTCGGGTGCAAAATCAGTTTCCCCTAAAACCATAACATCATTTGCTTTACTCGATTTCCACTCGAAGGCCATAAAAACCACTCCCAAGGCCAAAATAAGCCCGGTTAAAAAGAACATACTTCTTTTGTTTTCGAGATTAGCGTTTTCATTTTTTTTATTTTCAATCATAGTTATTGTTTAAATGGTGAATCAATAAATAAAAGAACGCCGGCTAATTTTCTGCAGATGTTTGGTTAAAAACAAAAACCTTACCAAATTTTATGACAAGGCTTTTTACTGAAAAGAAAATTATTCTATATTTGCAGCCACGTATTGGGGGATTAGCTCAGTTGGCTAGAGCGTTTGACTGGCAGTCAAGAGGTCATCGGTTCGATTCCGATATTCTCCACCTGATAATCAAGGAGTTACGAGACTAAAATTCGTGACTCCTTTTTTTCTGCAAAGAATCTGCAAAGGTGGAGTCGAAAATGACACCGATTGTGTTGGTTTGTACCTATAAATTAGTTGTTCTCAACCTTCCAATTAAATGGAACTCGTTTAAAAATAAACGAATTAAAGTTGTATTCTTCTATCAGCCAATTTCTGATTATTGCTCAGCCAGTTAGTTCAAATAAGACAATTGTTGAACCTAAGTGTTTTCTTCATAAAACCAGTATTTGTTTCGTATCGCTATCTATTCTAAAGTTCTGCATTTTACATATATTTAAAACAAAAAATAGATATACACGTACGTATTCAATAATCTAACATTGTAATAAATCATGGACAGCACAGAATTTGTAAATAACCAGACTTTTAATTTAGTGAATGATTTTATCGGTCATGTTATCTGGCCAGTAATACTATTGTTATTCATTGCAACTTTTAGAGGAAAGATATCTACATTGTTTGAATCAATTAAACGATTAAAATTTGCAGACATTGAGGCTGAATTTGATAAAAGAGAGAAGACATTTGCAGAAGAAGAAGTGAGTCCTTTAAATGATGAAATGGATGGGATTGTAGAAAGGATAAAATTACTTGAATTAGAACTCGCCCAACTTCGCAAAGAGCCTATAACAAAAGAGGTTTTAGATGAAGAAGCGATAAAAAGCCGAATAATGGATGCCCTCGAGAAAGGCTTAAAAAGATGGAGAAGTATACAAAGGTTAGCTGTACTATCTGGTGCTAATGAAGATGAAGTTCTGAAAATCCTCCGAAACGAAAATAGTGTTGTTTTGGGTCAAGGAAAATCAGGCCGACAAATTGCAAGGTTGAAAAACAGATAAAGAACATAACTAACGCTAAAAATGAATTTGCAAATTGAGCTCTTTGGTAGGTTTGCT
>JAUVDE010000131.1 GCA_030595485.1 Draconibacterium sp. | reverse complement strand
TACATGGCGTCGCAAGGTTACATTGCTTTTACGCTTGATAACCGAGGAACTAATAATCGTGGTCGCGATTTTGAAACAGCAATTCACCGGCAGTTGGGAACATTGGAAACGGAAGACCAAATGCAGGGAGTTGAGTACTTAAAATCGTTGCCATTTGTTGATGTGAATAGAATTGGTGTGCATGGTTGGAGCTACGGTGGATTTATGACATTGAATCTAAAGTTGAAACACCCAGAAGTGTTTAAGGTTGGTGTTGCCGGTGGCCCGGTGGTTGACTGGGATATGTATGAAATTATGTACGGCGAGCGTTACATGGACATGCCACAAGAAAATCATGAAGGATATAAAAATAGCGACATGACAAATTATGTGGAGAATTTGGATGGAAAGTTAATGTTGATTCATGGAGTACAAGATAAAACGGTGGTTATGCAACACAGCATGAAGTTTTTGCGCGAATGTGTAGAACAAAATAAACAAGTTGACTTTTTTGCGTACCCAATTCATCCGCATAATGTTCGTGGAAAAGACCGTGTGCATTTAATGCAAAAAGTAAGCAATTATTTTATTGATAATCTGTAGTATCATTTATCTGAGTTGACAATATTTTTTATCATTCCATCAAAAATAAAATAGTGAAAAGGAGAGGTCACAATCCAATAAAATCTTCCCCAAATTCCTTTCGGTCTGAAAGTTGCGGTTTGATGAAGAATATTGTTTTCATCAATTTTGAATTCCAACCAAGCTTCTCCGGGGAGTTTCATTTCGGCAAAAAGTAACAGTCGCTTTTTTGTGCGGCTAGCATATAATACGCGCCAAAAATCAAGTGCATCTCCAGAGTTTATTTCCTTTGGAGATGTCCGTCCGCGCCGTAAACCAACCCCACCAATTAATTGGTCTAAAATACCACGTATTTTCCATAGCCAGTTGGCGTAATAATAACCGCGTTCTCCGCCAATAGACCAAATGTTGTTTATTACTATTTCTTCATCAGCAATCGCCAATTTTTTTTTGTTTATGAAACAACCAAAATTTGGAACTTCTATAAAATCGGTAAGCGAAAGCCCTAGGCTACTGCTGATTATAGAATCTTTCCAGCTACTTAAAACAAGATTTTGCTTAATTCGGAGGAATGCATTTTTTATAGCCGTTTTATAACTAATTGGTTTTATTTTCAGAATGGTTTGTAAATCGTTGTTTTCACAAATCACTTCATTTTTCATGCTGTCGGCTAAACTTATTGCCAACTTGTACGATACCGATGTTATAAAAAACAGCCAATAAGAGGAAACCCGCGGTGAAATCAATGCTGTGGTATAAATTCTGCGTTTTAATTTTCTGACTTCTGCATATTGCAGCATCATATCTTTGTAGGTTAGTATTTCAGGGCCACCAATATCAAATGTCCGATTCAGGCATTGTTCGTGGTTAATAACTCCCACCAAAAAGAAAATTACATCGCGAATTGCAATGGGTTGTGCTTTTGTAAGAATCCATTTTGGTGTTAACATAAAGGGCAGCTTTTCAACAATATCACGAATTATTTCAAAAGATGCACTGCCTGAACCAACTATAATTCCGGCTCTTAAAACTGTTAGATCATAAAAATCGCTTTGCAAAATATCCTCAACATTTCTTCGGGAACTTAGGTGATTCGAAAGCTTATTCTCATTGGATATACCACTTAAATAAATAACCTGCTTAACAGAAGTCGACTCGATGTATTTTTTAAAATTACTTGCTGACTTTGATTCCAACGAAGCAAATTTATCTCGCGAAGTGGTCATGGAATGTATTAGATAGTAGGCAATGTCAATGTCTTGCGGGATTGCATCAGGTTGAATATCATCCAAAAAATCGATTTCAATAACTCTGATTTTTTCAATCAAATTTTTGTGAATGCTCAATCTCTTCTTGTCTCTAACGCAACAGATTACCTCGTGTCCTTTTTCAATAAGAACAGGAAGAATGCGCTTTCCTACATAGCCGGTAACTCCTGTTAGTAAAATTTTCATGGAGTGTATTTATTTAAATTCCAATATACTAAATAAAAATTTATGTTTGAAAACTCTTATTTAGCTCATCTTAAATCCTCACTGGTGGACAGGTTCACTCAGGAAGGGAATTTATTTTAAAGAATATTACGCTGCCGTAATCGCATTTCTTTTGGAAATGATATTTTTGCGCTATCAAATTTATGAGCAGTATTTAGTTGAAAACAATTTTTCAAAATAAGCCATCTGTATTTCTCGGAATCTTCCTATTTCTGTTGGGATTGTCGTGCACTGTTTTGGCTCAGGATAGCCTGTTTCAAGTAAAACTGCAGCACAACATAAGTGAACTTCAAAATTTGTACTGCTGGAGTGAAGAGGACTTTTACCGGGGAGAGTTTTCAATAAGTGATAATGTCGATTTTGAAAAGGAGTGTGAGAATTTAAACTTGTTTTCAGAGCTTCAGTATAATGTTAAAAGCTATTATGTGTTTTTTAACCAACTTCCGCTTCGGGATAAACAAAACCTGATTCGATATTTTTCGTATTCTAAAACGTTTTTTGAAGAACAATTAGAGGAGGCAGGTTTACCAACCGAACTAAAATATTTTGCGCCGGCGCTATCGGTAATGAATCCAACAGCCTTGACCAATAAACGAGCGGGTATATGGCAGCTTACTCATTTTCAGGGTGTATTAAATGGTTTGCAAATTAACAGTTTGCAAGATGAACGCTTTAATGAGGAAAAATCAACGGAGGCATTTGTAGGCCAGATTAA
Source organism: Draconibacterium sp. (assembly GCA_030595485.1). Lineage (GTDB taxonomy): Bacteria > Bacteroidota > Bacteroidia > Bacteroidales > Prolixibacteraceae > Draconibacterium. Next base: position 5,583 of record JAUVDE010000131.1, on the reverse strand, counting down.
AAAGAATACATTATTGTTTGAAACAACAGAGTTGGCGGTTTTGGCCTATCTTTCGGGGAATACCAAACTTAAAAATACGATTGCTCGAAGTGGAAATAAGATAGGATTAAATGAAATTTTAATTCAACTGCCGATTGATGTTCAGGAAACCATTGCAGCCTATCAAGCAATGGCTGTTTTTCTTCAGAACAATACATTTAAATCTGAAGAGATAAGAAGTCCGATAGGCTTTGTAAGTGTAAATCAACAGGTTCATTTTCAGCAAATACATAAGGTTTTGAAAATATCACCTGAAGAACTTCAGTTTTTGAATCCTCAATTTTATCATTCCATAATTCCCGGAGATAAAAACAGCACTGTGCTGGCTATCCCAATCGAGAAATACGATGAATTTATTTTAAAAGTTAATGAGGTTTACCATGCTTACGATTCAACTTTTTTCCAGTTAGTAGAACACAAAATTGAATACCCACCGGCACCAAATCGACAGTATGTTGGTGAAAAGGTAAAAGACCTTGAAATTGAAGGAAAAACAAAAATTAAATACAAACTGAAATCGGGCGATGTGCTTGGATTTATTGCCGAGGATTACGATGTGCGCGTGGCCGATTTAAAATACTGGAATAACATTCATAACGAACGTAAAATCCAGGCAGGTAAAACGCTTGATATTTTTGTGGATGACGACAAAGCGGAATATTACATAAGCCTTCAAAAAGGTACTCAAGTACAAACTACAAAAGCTGCAGCACCAGTTTCTATTGTTATTCCTGAAAATGCACGCAGGGTAGAACATACGGTAAAAAGTGGTGAGTCGCCATATGTAATTGCAAAAAAATACGATGGTGTAAGTCCTGAGGCAATTTTAGAATGGAATGGAATTCGGGATGCCCGAAAGATTCAAATTGGTCAGAAACTAATAATTTATTTAGCGCAATGAAACCACTAAAAACATTACTATTTGTAGTCGGTGTGTTTTTGTTGCTGGCAGTGGTCATGCTGTTAACTCCAAAGGATGGTGTAAAGTTGGGACCGTTTACTTTTCATATGCCTACTTTTGGTGAAATACTGCATCAAGATGTGGTGGAATATGTCGATGTTTCCGAAATAATTAGTCAGCAATTTGAAATAGATTCTCTTGTGGAAATTGAGGTGGATACCATTGCCGGAGATACTGTAATCGAAGTAATCCACCGTGCCAGCTACGATACTTTGGTGCAATCTATTCCTAAAATTGAAATACTGGATACAGGAAGACAAAACCTTGCACGCTTTTTTCATCATCTAAAAAACGATTCGTTAACACGAATAATGCATTATGGTGACAGCCAAATTGAAGGCGACCGAATTACGTCTTTTGTTCGCAATAAACTGCAGATTCGATTTGGTGGAACGGGAGTAGGATTACGACCTGCACTGCAACCTTACGATTATGTTTTTAGTGCGGTTCAGGTAAATTCCGAGAATTGGAAACGCTATCCCATTTACGGAAGAGTAGACACAATGGTTGAACACAATAACTATGGTGTAATGGGGGCTTTTTCACGTTTTGCACCATTGATTTCCGACACACTGCCTTTTGTCGATTCAGTTTTGCATGAATCGGAAATGAATGTGTCGCAATCGAATATTTCGTATAAACGTACCAAAGAATATGAGTATATGCGATTGTTTTACGGGCATTCCAAACGGCCGGTTGAACTGCAGGTATTAGCCAGAGGCGATACTGTATTAAGTGATACTTTATTGCCAAACCTTGACTATGGCGTAGTGGAATGTGCTTTGCCTGATTCAACCAGTAGTGTCTCTTTAAAATTCTCGGGTTACGACAGTCCTGATATTTACGGTATTGAATTGGCTTCGCGAAAAGGAGTGATAATGGACAATATTGCACTACGCGGTAGTTCAGGAACAATTTTTACCAAAGCGAATTTTCAGCACAGTTTTAAAATGTACAAGGATTTGCAGCCATCGCTATTTATTCTACAATTTGGAGGAAATGTAATTCCATATATTAAAAATGATAAGGCCATTGAACGCTACGGTCGTTGGTTTGGCAGTCAAATAAAACGTATTCAAACGCTATGTCCAGACGCCGCAATTGTGGTAATTGGCCCAAGCGATATGTCGACAAAAGAGAAAGATAAATTTGTAACGTATGAGCATTTACCAAAGGTTGTTGAAGCATTAAAATCAGTTTCGCTGGAGAATGGTTGTGGCTATTGGGATATGTACCAGGCCATGGGAGGTTACAATAGTATGCCGTCGTGGGTAAATGCCGAGCCCGAGTTGGCACGCCCCGATTATGTGCATTTCTCGCCTCGTGGAGCACGTTTAGTTGCCAATATGTTTTACAATGCTTTAATTCTGGAGTACAATAAATATTTGGAGGAAACACGATGAGAGCGGAGTTTAGAGAGCGGAGTTTAGAGTTCAGAGTTCAGAGAGCAGTTAGGTGTTGCTCTCAAATGGAACTTGGTCATCACATATTATTCTTTGCGTTCTTCCTGTTTCTTTCAATGCTTTCTTTTGCGCAGGATGTAAATCCATATTTCTATAAGGTAAATCAATACAATTTTATTCGTTACGATTTAAATGAAATGCACTATCCGGGAAGCCGGAAATATGCGGATACTTTTAATAAGAAACTGGAAAAACTGGTTACTACTGGAGAGGGGAGAATCAATGTGGTGCACATCGGAGGTTCACATGTTCAAGCCGGTTCGTTTAGTGGACAAATGCGAAACCGTTTGCTGCAATTAGACGGTGACATGAATGCCGGGTGGGGTTATATGTTTCCTTATCGAATTTCGCGAACCAATTCACCTTTTGGGTATTATATCCGTTACAATGGGCGTTGGTCGAGTACTCGAAATGTTGAGCGTAAGAAATCGGGCATGCTTGGAGTTGGAGGAATGTCGGTAAGTACAAGTTCGCCAAAAGCCGAATTAACTATTTTGCTGGAAGAAGAAAATGAGCTGGATTACAGTTTTAATAAGTTTAGGGTTTATTATCAGAATAAAGCAAATAATTATACGCTTGCAGTTGATTCATCGTTGTTGGTAAAAGCAACAAGAACAGCAGATTATATCGATTTTGAATTAAATGAATTTGTTGATAGCCTGAAAATTACGGTAGAGAAAAAATACAAATCGAAAGGTAGTTTTACTTTGTTTGGAATAACAACGGAAACTGCACCAAATGGTATAATGTATCATAGCATTGGTGTAAATGGTGCACATGTGCCGGCATTTTTACGTTGTCAATTATTTGAAGAACAATTGGCGGAATTAAAGCCTGATTTGGTGATTCTGGGGCTTGGTATTAACGATGCCTATGGTCGGCGTTTTTCCACAAGTAAATTTGAAAATAATTACGGGCAACTGATTTCCAAAATAAGGAAAGCTTCGCCAAATACAGCTATTGTTTTTACAACAAATAACGATAGCTACTTATACCGTCGCTATGTAAACCAAAATGGCGAAAAGGTAAAAAACAGTATGTTTAAAATGGCGAAAAAATACGATGCCGGCGTTTGGGATATGTATTCGGTAATGGGGGGCTTAAATTCGATTGTATTGTGGCAGAAAAATAATTTGGCACAGCGTGACCGCATTCATTTTACTCGTGAAGGTTATTTAATGGTAGCTGATTTGTTTTTTACGGCTTTGGTGCAGGATTTTGAAAAATATTTGGAAACGAATAATAAACTAACAAGCTGTCATTTTGAAGGAAGTATGACTGAGAAATCTGTTCCAAAGAATGAGATTCCTCACCGTCGTTCCTCGGGTTCGGAATGACATTAAAAAAAGGAGAATTTGGACTTATTACAACAAATAGATTTTGCTGAGATTATACGGAATATTTTTCTGTATGATAAAACAGCGCCACTAATTTTCACGCGCTTCTTCTTTTGGAGCTTTTTTGCGGTGGTGTTAATTGGCTTTTCGCTGGTATACAATAATAAGAACCGGAGTCTTCGTGCCGGGTATTTGTTTTTAGCGAGTTTGTTTTTCTATTATAAATCAAGTGGCTTTTTCTTTTTTATTCTATTGTTTAGTACACTTACCGATTTTTTTCTCGGGAAAGGAATTTATAATTCAAAAAACGAAACTGTACGTAAAATATTAGTTGCCTTAAGTGTTGTTGTAAACCTGCTATTGCTTGCCTATTTTAAATATTCCTATTTTTTTATTGATAGTGTTAATTTGCTTTTTGGAACCGATTTAGGTGTTGTCAATCATTTGGCTTTGTGGGCAAACGAAGCAACAGGATCTCATTTTGAAGTCAACCAAATATTACTTCCGGTGGGTATTTCTTTTTTTACATTTCAAACCATAAGTTATTCGGTTGATGTATACCGTGGCGAAACCAAGCCTGTAAATAATCTTATCGATTTTGGTTTTTATGTATCATTTTTTCCTCAGCTAGTGGCAGGGCCAATTGTTCGGGCATCGGGTTTTGTAAAACAAATTTACGACGATTATCAGGTTTCGAAAGTCGAGTTTGGTTGGGCTATTTTTATGATTCTAAAAGGTCTAATTAAAAAGATATTTATTGGTGATTACATTGCGGTAAATTTTGTCGACCGTGTTTTTGCCGAGCCAATTACTTTCTCGGGTTTTGAAAATTTAATGGCACTGTTTGGCTATTCGCTACAGGTTTATGTCGATTTTTCGGGTTACACCGATATTGCAATTGGAGTGGCATTATTAATGGGTTTTCGCTTGCCCCAAAACTTTAATGCACCGTATAAAGCTACTAGTGTTGGTGATTTCTGGAAACGTTGGCACATGTCTTTGTCATCGTGGTTAAAAGATTATTTATACATACCCATTGGAGGAAACCGCGAGGGCTCGGTATTTAGTTACATTAGTTTAGGAGTAATTCTATCCATAATTGTATTGTTGTCAGGCAAACTCATCTTAGTACCAATTTTTACTGGAGTGGTAGTGGCTTTTGCTGTTCTTGTACGTATTTCACCTAAAATAAAACGAAGTATTGACACCAACATTAACCTTATGCTAACCATGCTATTGGGTGGTTTGTGGCACGGAGCATCGTGGCAATTTATTATTTGGGGAGGATTAAACGGCATTGGTTTAGTAGTGTACAAATTCTGGCGAAAAATTAGCCCTTGGGAAAAATTAAGCCATTGGACAGCTCATATTTGGAAAATAGCCATAACCTTTACTTTTATAACTTTTACGCGTGTGTTTTTCCGTTCCGAATCAATGGAAGTGGTAAAGGGTATGCTTCATCAAATAACTACCGATTTAAAGCTTTCGATGGTGCCAGAAGTATTGCTGGCCTACAAATGGGTTTTTATGGTAATGGGCTTTGGCTTTTTTATTCATTGGCTAAGTGGGAGTTGGAAGGATAAAATTAAGAATTGGTTTATTGCCTCTCCGCTTTGGCTAAAAGCAGTAATCGCAACGGTTGTTGTTGTAATCGTTTACCAGTCCATTTCTTCCGAAATGCAGGCTTTTATTTATTTTCAGTTTTAGAAGTTACCAAGCAGATAACTGTTAATGAATTTGAACATCCAATTTCCGATGTTTCTTTATTCAAAACGCATGGGTT
>JAUVDE010000183.1 GCA_030595485.1 Draconibacterium sp. | reverse complement strand
ATAGATAACCTCTCGAATATTGCAACCGAGTTCTCGAACTTTGCAAAAATACCAACTGCAAGGAATCAGGTTTTTTGTTTAGCAGAGCAGCTGCAAAAAATTATCGATTTATACGAAACACACAATCGGGCACAAATTGTATTCGATTCAAATGGTTTCGAATGTATTGAAGTAAATGCCGATCGTGAACAACTTTCAAGGGCAATTATTAATTTGATTCGAAATGGAATTCAGGCGGTACCAAACGAAAAAATTGGTAATGTGGAGTTAAAACTCGATCGTCGCGAACACATGGCTGTTATCTCTGTAAAAGACGATGGATCGGGCATCCCGGTTGACTTGCGCGATAAATTATTTAGCCCAAGTTTTACCACCAAAACGAGTGGGATGGGACTCGGTTTAGCCATTGTGAAAAATATTGTTGAGAATTTTTCAGGGAGAATTTGGTTTGAAACCGAGCTTGGTGTAGGAACTACATTTTTTCTTGAAATACCCGTTTACGAAAGTGATGAGGAAAAGGAAATCTAATTTGCATTGTACAAAACTAAAGTTACGCACATAAAACATGGTTCCATTAGCATTTAAACAAATTACTGAGCGCCTACAAACAATAGAATTTTCTGAATTTGATGTGGTAATTGGTATTGGCTCGGGTGGAGTACCAGCGGCAACAATGGTAGCTTATCATTTAAATACCGAGTTGTTGGTAATGACTTTAAACTACCGCGATGAGCAAAATAAGCCCCGTTACGAATTGCCTAAAGTTTTACATAAACCCGAGTGGGATTTGACAGGCAAACGTATTTTATTGGTCGATGATGTTTCAGTTTCGGGTAAAACAATGAATGCAGCACTGGAACTACTGCCGGGATTAAACGTAAAAACCTGTGCCATGAAGGGCGTTGCTGACTATGTTCTTTTCCCAGAAATAAAGGATTGTGTAAAGTGGCCCTGGAACCCTTAGGTGCAGCAGTAGAGACAAGGCATACCTTGTCTTTGTAGAATAAAACGATGAATATGAATTCAAAAAATTTAACGAAATATTTTATTGTTGCCAGCATGGTGCTTTTTCTGGTGTCGTGTTTGAATCCATCGTCAAAAGAATCGTACTTAGAAAAGTTTGAAAGTTTTGTTGACCGTGTGGAACAGAATCACAAAAAATACAACAACAAAGACTGGGAATGGTCCGATTCTCAATTCGAGAAATACAACAGCAACTGGTACCTGAAATTTAGTGATGATTTTACCTTATCGGATCAGATTAAAATCAAGAGTCTGATTATTCGATATCACTCCTACAAAAATAAAGAGGATATAAGCGAAGTGCTCAAGCAACTTTTTAAAGAGGACATTGATGATGTGCACAAAAAAGTGGAAGAGTATATTGAAAACGACATGGAGGACGATCTTGGAACTATTATGGAAGGTGCTGCTGCCATTGGCGACTCGGCACTAAAAGTTCTCGAAGATGTAATTGAAGAGCTGGAAGAATCGTTTTAATTTTGGTATCTCCTGAAAATCTTTACTTTTACATTCTTGTCAAACTAACTTAACTATGCGAGAGTCGATTAAATTCCTACTCTTAATCCCACTATTTCTGTTTGCAAATTTTCTGTTTGCGAAAAATCAAGATCTTTTAAAGAATTTTCTAAGCGTTGAAGATGGACTTTCACATAACGAAGTAACTTCAATTGTGCAGGATCTCGATGGTTTTATTTGGATTGGTACCCGCGGAGGATTAAACCGTTACGACGGCTACGAGTTTAAAATTTTCAATCAGGTGCCGGGCGATTCGAATAGTCTGGTAAACCCATCAATCGAATCGCTTTTTGTCGATAGCAAAGGAAATATTTGGATTGGAACAAAATCGGGAGGAGTAAGTAAATACAATCCGGTTACCGGGATTTTCACCAACATTGTTTCAAACTATAAAAACGAAAATGAAGTTCTCCCAAGCAATCGTATTTTAAGCTTTTATGAAGATAAAAAGGGTAAAATATGGATGGGGACATGGAATAATGGAGTGATAATATATGATGAGGAAACAAATACTTCTAAACAATTTTTAGACGGAATTATTAATTCAATTATAGAATCCGCAGATGGTGATATTTGGGTTGGGGCAGGTAACGGACTATATGAATTTAAGTTAGACGATTATTCATATACGCCCTATAAAGGAACTATCAATTGTCAGGAAATTGTGTACGATGAGAAACGAAATGTGATATGGATAGCTGGGAACACTAACGGATTACACAAATTCAATCTACTAAACAGACAAATTGAGACTTTCCGTCTAAGCAACTCGGATACGAATTCGGAATACACCAGATATACATTCGAATCGATTTTAATTGATAAGGCTGACCGTATTTGGGTGGGTACCTGGGGAACTGGTTTTTATCAGTTCGATCAGGATAATCAGAAATTTGTTAGGCATATGGTACACCCTGAAAACCTGGCTACCTTAAATAAAGATTACGATGCAGTGCTTGATATTCTTCAGGATAAAACAGGGAATATTTGGTTAGGAACAAATGGTGGAGGGGTAGTTGTTCTTACCGAAAAACTTGCTTTTAAATCGGTGGGTTATCATTCACTGCCTGGTAAAGGTCTCCCAAATACCCGAATAATGTCGGTTGTTGACGATAAAAATGGAAACCTATGGTTAGGGACTATTGGTGGTGGATTGTTTTGGTCGCCCGACAAAGAGAATTTCTATTCTGTTCCAAATAATGTCTTTAGCGACAATAGGTTCTTTATAATTAAATATTTGTACGAGGCCGATGATGGTACTATTTGGGTTGGAACAAACAACAGAACGTTTATTGTAGAATTTGAAAATGGTAATCCTAAACTGATAGATGCTGCAGATAAATTCGTGACACCTCCGCGAGGGAGACAAGTTGTTTCGTTAGCAGAAAAGGATAATTTGCTATTGTTAGGTTTATTGCAGTGGGGATTGATTCTTGTTGATAAAAGTGATGAGTACAAATTAATTAAGAGGATAACCAAGGCAAATTCGAAAAACGGGACACAAAAAAGTAACCGTATTAGCTACTTGTTAAGAGATAGTAAAGAACGAATTTGGGTGGGTACCTACAATGGTTTACATGTTTTTAATGCCAAGGATACGAGCATAGTACTTGCCGAGGAACAATATGATATTTCGGGCGAATTTACCGGAAATATTATTACTTGTTTAGATGAAGATCCGATGGGGAATATATGGATTGGAACACCCAATGGATTGAATAAACTCTCTGAGTCGGATAACAATAAATTTACGGTTGAATATTATACCGAGGAAGATGGATTGGCCAGTAACTTTGTAAAAGGAATTGCGCATGATTTAAATGGAAATATATGGTTAAGTACCAATGTTGGTATTTCGAGGTTAGAAACAAAGGGTAGCAATCATGCTGTTAATTTTGATGAAAAAGATGGTGTTAATGGTAAAAATTTCACTGAAGCATCAGTGTTTAGGAATGATAAGGGTGAAATATTTTTTGGTGGAGCACAGGGATTAACCTGGTTTCACCCGGATGATATCGTAGAAGAAACCAAACTTCCAAAACCGGTGTTTATCAGTTTAAGTATTCTGAACAAAACCATTAATCCTAGACAAAACCCAGATAATAATATTCTTACTCAATCGATTACGCATACCAAAGAAATTGAACTTTCGTACAGGCAGAATAAAGTTGAGATACAATTCTCTGCTCTTGATTTCGAATCGTCCGGAAGAAATAATTATATGGTTTATTTGGAGAATTACGATGAAGAATGGAACGAAATTGGTTCTCGACGATTTGCTATTTTTAATAATCTGAAATCAGGAGAATATCTTCTTCATGTTAAATGTTCCAATCGTCACAAAATTTGGAACGAAGAGCCAGCGACTCTCCGAATAGTAGTTAATCCTCCCATTTGGCAGACCTGGTATGCACTACTATTTTACATTTTGGTGGTGGTCGGAATTGTTGCGATTATTCGTTTGAATGCAGTAAAACAAGTTCGTTTGGCTAATAGTCTCGAAATGGAGAAATTGCAACACGAGCAGGACCAGAAAATTAATGAAATGAAATTGAGGTTTTTCACCAACTTGTCTCACGAGTTTCGTACTCCGTTAACCTTAATATTAGCGCCATTAAAGGAATTGCTTGGCAAAAAAGAAGACTACCAATTATCGAATGAAGCACAGAATAAGATTGGTATTGTTCAGAATAATTCGCTCCGTTTAATGAACCTTGTAAACCAGTTGCTCGATTTCAGAAAAGTGGAATCGGGGAATATGAAACTGGCAGCAACAAATACAAATCTGGAAGAATTTGTTGCAGAAATTTGTCATCCTTTTATCGAGTTAGCTAGAATTAACAACATCAGCTTTAAGCTAAACACATCGTTAAAAACAAAAACCATTTGGGTTGATCGCGACAAAATTGAAATCATTCTGAATAACCTGATTTCGAACGCATTCAAAAAAAGTAAAGATAATGGGAAAATAGAAGTAGCACTTTACGAGGAAGAAGATGTGGTTCTACTGAGTATTTCCGATAACGGAGAAGGAATTCCGAAAACTGAAATTGATAATATTTTCGAACGTTTTTACCGCGTGGGGCAAAGTTCAGACCACGGGAGTTCGGGAATTGGTTTGGCATTGGTTAAACGATTTACCGAATTACATAAAGGTTCTATTTCGGTAGTTAGCGAAGTCGATAAACGTACCGAGTTTACCGTTTCGTTGCTAAAGGGTTCAAATCATTTGGCTCCTGAAGAAATGCTAGAACTTGAACAACCCGAGTCAAGTTTTGTACGCAGTGAACAAAGCTTCAGCGGTGTTTTGCCAGTTAAAGAAAAACAGCTAGTGAAATCGGAAGATTGTATATTAATTGTGGAAGATAACCCCGAAGTAAATGCCTATCTGGTTTCAATACTTGAATCCTTATATTGTGTTTATTCGGCAAAAGATGGTGCCGAAGGCTATGAAATGGTTCTTGAAAAAACTCCCGGTTTGATAATTTCTGATGTAATGATGCCAAAGATGGATGGTTTCGAGTTTTGCAAAAAGATTCGTGAAAATAATGCTACTGCAACTATCCCTTTTATATTTTTAACAGCTAAAAGCGACGAACAATTCAAGTTATTAGGCACCCAGCTAGGAGCCGACGATTTTCTCTCGAAACCATTCGACCCAAATCTGCTGTTTGAAAAAGTGAATAATATTCTTGAGAGTCGTAAAAAACTTAAAAAACAATACAGTAAATCTGTGCGTTTAGGACCATCTGAAATTGAAATCACTTCGGGGGAAGAAATATTTATTGAAAAGGTGATTCTTACCATCGAAGAGAATTTGCAAAACGATAAGTTTAGCTCCGATGTTTTGGCTTCCGAAATGAACATGAGCAATTCATCTTTATACCGAAAACTAAAAGCACTCATTGGTTCGTCAACTGCCGAATTTATTCGTTCCATCCGAATTAAACGTGCCGCTCAACTTTTGGCCGACAAAGAAAGAACCATCACCGAAATTGCCTACGAAGTGGGTTTTAAGGATGTAAAACACTTCCGTACCGTTTTTCAAAAACAATTTGCTTGCACCCCATCTGAATACCGCGAGAAGCTTTGACCATTCACAAAACTTTTCACCGGTTGACTCAAAGTCACCCGACGAATAAAATGGCACACAAAACTTTTCACCGGTTGACTCAAAGTCACCCGACGAATAAAATGGCACAAAATCTATTCACCCGGTGACTGAAAGTCAAGGGGTGAACTGAACTTGGGATAACCTTCTTGTTCCTTTTCACCGGATGACTTTTCGTCACCCGTTGAATAAAGCATGAAACCCATTCACCCGGTGACGAAAAAATCAACGGGTGAATAGCTAAAAACTTTATTTAGCCCAAAAATCCCTATCTTTAAAGGAAAAGAATACACTCAATGCAATTTGAATCAGACCACATATATCATATTTTCAACAGGGGAAATAATTCTCAAAAAATATTCTTTTCAGACGAGAACTATCATTTCTTTCTTAAAAAGCTAAAAAGGCAAATTCTTCCTTTTGCTGATATTTTGGCATGGTGTTTAATGCCAAACCATTTTCACCTAATGGTTTATGTTAATAGTACGCAAATTAAGATTGAAAATAATCAATCAGAAAGCAAAGATAAATACGGTGTGAAATGGGGAGTCGTTACCAATACAGTTCAGATATTAAATAAATCAATTGCAATTTTATTACGTTCATATACAAGAGCAATAAATAATCAGGAAAACAGAACAGGCTCTCTTTTTCAGATGGCTACAAAAGCAAAATGTTTAACAGATAATTCTTATCTAACTCCAGCCTGGTTTCAAACAAGCTTTGGTACGGTAATTAATATTTCAGAACCAGATCATAATTATCCTCAGGTTTGTTTTGAATACATTCACATGAATCCTGTTAGTGCAAAACTAGTTGAAAATGCTTCAGATTGGGAGTTCTCTTCTTACCAGGATTATACGGGGCTTAGAAATGGAAAATTGATTAATCGGGAAAGAGCCTTGGAATTTGGCTTAGAAGTATAAAACATGTGCCTTTTCACCGGTTGACTCAAAGTCACCCGACGAATAAAATGGCACAAAATCTATTCACCCGGTGACTGAAAGTCAAGGGGTGAACAAAGTCCGGGACATCCTACTTATTTCCTTTCACCGGATGACTCAAAAGTCACCCGATGAATAATGTCTTTCGGCGAATAGTCACAATGTCAGTGTATTACGTCTCGTCTGACCCAAGAACCCCCTTCTTGTGAAAAATGAATAAAGTAGTATTT
>JAUVDE010000127.1 GCA_030595485.1 Draconibacterium sp. | reverse complement strand
ATGTGGCAAAAACCGGAAAGGATACCAATCCGGGTACAATTGAATCACCTTTTCTTAGCATTCAAAAAGCAGCCGACTTTGCGCAAGCCGGAGATTTAATTACTGTTCATGAAGGAACATACCGCGAGCGAATTACTCCACTGCGTGGTGGAGAATCTGATTCAGAAAGAATAAGTTATCAGGCTGCAAAGGGCGAAAAGGTAGAAATTAAAGGCTCGGAAAGAATACAAAATTGGGAGAAATTCTCAGGCGATGTTTGGAAAGCAAAAATCCCAAATTCATTTTTCACAACTTACAACCCGTACAAAGATTTAGTAAAAGGAGACTGGCTTAACGACAAAGGCAGAATTCATCATACCGGCGAGGTTTACCTAAACGGAAAATCGTTGTGGGAAATGGCATTGCTTGAAAATGTATTGAATCCCAAACCGGTAAAAGACAATTTCGACCCTGAAGGTTCAACGTATACCTGGTATTGCGAGGTGGATAAAGTAAGTACATACATCTACGCCAATTTTCACGGAGTTAACCCAAACAATGAATTGGTTGAGATTAATGTTCGTAAGGCCTGCTTTTACCCTGAAAAAAACAATATTAATTATATCACCATCGATGGATTTCAAATGAGTCATGCAGCTACGCAATGGGCTCCTCCAACAGCTGAGCAAATTGGGCTTATTGGTACCAACTGGAGCAAAGGTTGGATTATTGAAAACAATATAATTCGAAACTCAAAATGTTCAGGAATTACCTTGGGAAAACATGGCGATGAATTTGACAATACTTCTGAAAACTCGGCTGAAGGTTATGTTGAAACGATAAAACGTGCCCTAGCAAGAGGTTGGAGCAAGGAGAACATTGGTTCTCACATTATTCGTAACAATGTAATTTCTGACTGCGAACAAACCGGAATTTGCGGAAGTATGGGTGGTGTTTTCAGCACGATTGAGAATAACGATATTTATAACATTTGGACCAAACGAATGTGGAGCGGCGCTGAAATGGGTGGCATTAAAATCCATGCTTCCATAGATATGATTATCAAAAATAATCGCCTCAAAAATTGTGGCAGGGGTTTGTGGCTCGACTGGATGTGCCAGGGTGCAAGAGTAACCGGAAACCTACTATACAACAATACAACCGACGATATCTTTGTAGAAGTAAATCACGGTCCTTTTCTTATTGAAAACAATATTTTGTTATCCAAACTTTCCATTCGCGATTGGTCGGAAGGTGGTGCTTACGTACACAATCTAATTGCCGGGAATATTGAACTTCGCCCACAAGGTCGCGAGACTCCATTTCAATTTCCACACGAAACAGGAATGGCCGGTTTACGCACCACAAAATGTGGCGACAACCGCTATTTCAATAATATTTTTGTGGGAGGTGTAAAAGAGAGTAAGAACGCACAATCAGGGCTTGGAGTTTATAATAAAACCGAACTGCCCATGTTTGTTGATGGTAATGTGTACATGAACGATGCCCGTACCTTCAAAAACGAAAAGAATCGTTTAAGTTTCAAGTACAATCCCGAAATTCAACTTGAAGAAAAAGAGGGCGAGGTTTTTCTTACAATGTTCTGGACTAAGGAAATAAACAAAATGAAGAACAAAGTCGTTAATACAGAACTATTGGGAACCGCTGAAATCCCCGGGCTTCGTTATGAAAACCCTGATGGTTCGCCACTTGTGGTTGAATACGACTATTTTGAAAATGAAAAGAGCATGAAAAATCCAAATGTCGGGCCATTCGAAAAACCAAGCAATGGAGAAATTACTATAAAAGTTTGGAGCAAATAATAACAAATAAAATATCACACCATGAATTCAAGAGATCAATTTTTAAAAACGGTTAATCACCAACAACCCGATCGGATAGTTTTAGACTTTGGAGCAAGCCCAGTTACAGGCATCCATGTACAAACCATTTCGAAATTACGTCGCCATTTTGGGCTGCAACGTAAACCACTTCGCGTAATCGAACCCTTTCAAATGTTGGGCGAAGTAGGCTGGGAATTAATCGATTCGATTGGAATTGACGTGATTGGTGCCTGGGGGAAAAATAACATGTTTGGTTTTCACAACCATGCTCCTTATAAAGAATGGAAAACACCATGGGGACAACGTGTTATGGTGCCCTTGAAGTTTAACACCACAAAAGACGAAAAGGGCGATTTATTGATTTATCCTGAAGGTGACACATCGATTCCACCATCAGCTAAAATGCCCAAAGCCAGCTATTTTTTCGATGCAATTATTCGTCAGGAACCAATTATTGAGGAAGAACTAAATGTTGAAAATAACCTGGAAGAATTTGGTTTAATCACAGAAACAGAACTGGAACATTGGCGTGTTGAAGTGGACAAAGCCTATTACTCAGGTAAAGCTGTAATTGCAGCATTTGGTGGAACCGCACTTGGCGACATTGCCCTGGTTCCGGGAATGAATCTTAAAAATCCAAAAGGTATTCGCGATGTAGCCGAATGGTATATGAGTACGGCCATGCGCCCCGATTTAATTAAAAATATTTTTGACCGCCAGGTGGAAATTGCCATTGAAAACCTAACGCGAATTTTTGCAGTGGTTGGCAATAAAATAAATGCCATGTTTGTTTGCGGAACCGACTTTGGAACTCAGGATTCGACTTTTTGTTCAGACGAACAATTTGATGATATGTGGCTACCCTACTACAAACGGATTAACGACTGGATTCATGAAAATACCCAGTGGAAAACGTTTAAACACTCATGTGGAGCGGTTGAAGGATTTATGGACAATTTTATTCGTGCTGGTTTCGATATCATTAATCCGGTACAAATAAACGCTGCAGGAATGGATCCAAAGAAATTAAAACAAAGGTACGGCAGAGATCTTGTTTTCTGGGGTGGTGGAGTCGACACACAAATGGTTCTTCCTTTTGGAAAACCTGAAGAAGTTCGTGAGCAGGTTCTACGTACTTGTGATATTTTCTCAAAAGATGGAGGATTTGTATTTAACTCGGTCCACAATATTCAGGCGAATGTACCTGTTGAAAATGTGGTAGCCATGCTTGAAGCAGTGAAAGAATTTAATGGGAGATAAGAAAGTTTACATTTAGCAGTTGTAATCTACAATTACTGTAACTGCTAATGAAAACCATAAATAACCAAAGCAGAATTAAATGAAAAAAATATTAGTAATCCTCACCGTCATTTTGATAACCCAAATAGCCTTCTCTCAAAAATACGAAAGCAATTGGGAATCAATCGACAGCCGCCCGGTTCCGCAATGGTTCGAAGATATAAAGTTTGGCATCTTTATTCACTGGGGAGTTTATGCTGTTCCAGCATGGGCACCAGCAGATGCGGACATTGGTGTTTACGCCAAATACTCGGAATGGTATTGGTGGAGAATTATGGAAGACAGTAAAGCAGGAAAAATGTTCCGCGATTACCACGACAAAATGTATGGAAAAGATTTTCTATATCAGGATTTCGCAGGAGATTTTAAAGCAGAACATTGGGATCCGACTCAATGGTCAGAACTTTTTAAACGAGCCGGTGCAAAATACGTCGTTCTAACATCGAAACATCACGAAGGATTTACTCTTTGGCCAAGCGAACAAAGCTGGAACTGGAATAGTGTTGATGTTGGTCCACACCGTGACATTTGTGGCGATTTAAGCAAGGCTGTAAAAGATGCCGGACTGCGCATGGGGATGTATTATTCGCTGTACGAATGGTTTAATCCACTATACCACGACAATATTGACAAGTACGTTGACGACCATATGATACCGCAAATGAAGGACTTGGTCACCCGCTACGAACCCGATATTTTGTGGACCGATGGCGAATGGGATCACCCAAGCGAAAAATGGAAAAGCACAGAATTTTTGGCATGGCTATATAACGAATCTCCTGTAAAAGATCGAATTTGTATTAACGACCGCTGGGGAAAAGAAACCAGAAGCCATCACGGAGGCTATTTTACTACAGAATACGATTTAATTCATGAAGGCACAAGTGGTAAAATTGAAAAAGCATGGGAAGAATGCCGCGGCATTGGAACTTCGTTTGGGTACAACCAAATGGAAACACCCGATAATTACATGAGTTCGAAAGCCTTGATTGATTTGCTGATTCAAAAAGTTTCGAGTGGTGGCAATTTACTATTGGATGTAGGCCCTACTGCCGACGGACGTATTCCTGCTATTCAACAGCAACGTTTATACGATATTGGCGATTGGCTGAAGGTGAATGGCGAAGCTATTTACGAAACCAGAAAATGGGAAGGTGCCAAAGAAAATAAAATTCCCAACGGATATTTTACAAAAAAAGGAAACGACCTTTATTTAATTCTCACTCAATTCCCTGAATCATATGTAATAATAAAGGGGCTTTCAGGAGAAAGACAAATCTCAATGTTGGGCTATGACAAACCCATTATCTACAGCAAATCAGGACAATCAGTAACCATTACTCCTCCAAAATTAACTCCAGATGAAAGCATAAATAAACACGCCTGGGTATTTAAAATTGAAAATGCATTCTAAATAATTACTAAAATGACTAAAGCATCAGACTTTTTAAAGTCGCACAAAATGACCGCTGACGATATTAACATGAAAGAAATGGTCAGCAACTTTTTAAGTGAAATGGATAAGGGACTGGCAGGCGAAGAAAGTTCGCTATTAATGCTGCCAACTTATATTGAAGCTGATGGTGAGGTAAAAGCCAACGACCCGGTAATTGCGATTGATGCTGGTGGAACTAACTTCCGTGTAGCTAAAATCTATTTCGATGAGAATCTAAAATTAGTTACTGAGAATATCCAAAAAGCTAAAATGCCCGGCGTTGAAAAAGAACTTTCAAAAAAAGAGTTTTTTGACACTTTTGCCAACTATATTTCCGACTATAAAACGGTTTCTGAAAAAGTAGGTTTCTGTTTCTCGTATCCCGCTGAAATTCTACCAACCAAAGATGGAAAACTACTTGAATGGAGCAAAGAAGTAAAGGCTCCTGAGGTAATTGGAAATATGATAGGCGAAGAACTGTTAGCTGCTCTGGGTACTCCTGAGAAACAATTAGTTTTAATGAACGATACCGTTTCGACTTTGCTAGCCGGGAAAGCTGCACGTGCCGTTAAAAGCTATGACACTTACATTGGTTTTATTTTGGGTACCGGAACAAACACAAGCTACATTGAGAACAACAAAAAGATTACAAAAACCTTTGGTTTAAATATGGAAGGCAGCCAGATTATCAATATTGAATCGGGAGCTTTTAATATTTTACCCCGCACCGACATTGATATTGCCTTTGACAATACCACAGGAAGCCCGGGAAGTTACCCATTTGAGAAAATGATATCGGGTGGATATCTGGGTGGTTTGTGTACAACTGCATTACAGACTGCTGCTGCTGAAGGTATTTTTCAAGATGCGTCGGCTTTTGAAGGCTTAAGTGAATTAACAACCGAAGAGATTAACAAATATGTACATGGTATTGAAGATGCAAAGAGTGTACTCCCTGGAGTATTCACACACGAATCGGACAAACTGCTTGCAGCCGAAATTATTGACGGATTAATTGAACGTGCAGCCAAATTAGTAGCTGCAAATATTGCATCGGTAGTTCTAAAATCGGGTAAAGCTAAATCGCACGAAAAGCCTGTTTTAATGACTATTGAAGGAACCACATTTTATAAACTTCACAAGTTCCAACCCATGTTTGAAAAATTCCTGCAAGATTTCCTTTCGGGAGAAAACAAACGTTATTACGAAATTGTAGAAGTTGAAAACTCAAGCTTGCTGGGTGCTGCTATTGCCGCAATTGTAAATTAATTGGAAGTTTTCAGTCGCAGCCACAGTTTACAGAGATGCCATCCGTATTTGTTTTAACAAACACGGATGGCATCTTTTTTTTTATTCTAAACTGTCACTAATTTTTTCAATCTCATTTAAACCTCTCAAACGTCCAAACTGTGGATATCCGGGATTCGCTTGCAATCCTTCATCTTCAGCGCCTTTTATCCCATGGTCGGGACGCATTGGAATCTGAAAATCAGCTCTCCCCTCTTTTTTCCGATTTTGCATTTCGGCATGTAACACTTTTACAAGCTCTTCCATTTCTACTCTACCATTTAAATGCCCCGATTCGTAAAAACTTCCATCATTTAAAACTTTTGTATTTCGAAGATGTGCAAAATGAATCCGATGAGAATAACCACGAGCCATTTCAAGTACATCATTATCTAAGCGTGCTGAAAAGGACCCAGCACAAAAGGCAACTCCATTATTAATTGATGGCTTTGTTTTTTCAAGCCACTCTAAATCTTCCATTGTACTAAAAATACGTGGTAAGCCTAAAACAGGAAATGGTGGATCATCCGGATGAATTGCAAGGTTTATACAACAATCTTCAGCAACTGGAATTACTTCATTTAAGAAATAAGTCAGATTCTCACGCAACTGTTTATCATCAATATCAATGTAACGGTTTAAATGATTCAGAAATTCACGTTTATAATCGTCAATGCTTGGGTCTATTACACCATCGATAAAACCTTGTGTAACTACAATAATATCGTGTGCCAACTTTTCAGCTTCAGCATCGTCCATTTCCTGAAACACACTTTCTGCAGCTTCTAACAATTTTTCTGAATAATCATTTTCAGCGCCCGGCCTTTTCAGAATAAAAACATCAAAAGCTACAAATGTAGGGTAATCAAAAAGCATCGATTCGCCACCTTCGGGTAGCTCAAATTCGAGATTCGTTCGTGCCCAATCTAGTACAGGCATAAAATTATAAACTACAGTTTTAATACCACATTTTGCCAAATTCAGTAAGGAAACTTTGTAATTCTCAATATGGAGGTCACGTAGTTCAGATGCCGTTTTTATGGCCTCGGTTACCGGCAAACTTTCAACAACTGTCCAGCCTAAACCGGCAGTTTCAATTTTGCTTTTTACCTTTTGAATTTCTGCAACTGGCCACACTTCCCCGTTTGGAATATGATGCAAAGCGGTAACCACCTCTTCAATTTTATTCTGATTCAGCCATTCTAATTTAACCGAATCATTTTCGCCAAACCAACGCCAGGATTTTATTAATTTCATAATTGAAAAAGACGGAAGTTAGAAGTCAGAAGATGGAAGTTAATCCATGCTTCCCAAAAATCGCACATCCAATTATTTTTTGATATTCAAATTACATTAACTTTTTTAAACTCCGCTAAATGAACTAAATCCACCATCAACGGGAATGATTGTTCCGGTTACAAAACTACCTGCATCTGAACAAAGATAATGCACCGAACCATTTAACTCTGAAATATCGCCAAACCTGCCCATGGGTGTTTTAGCAATTACTTTTTCGCTGCGTTCGGTGTACGAACCATCTTCATTCAGCAGAACTTTTTTGTTTTGGGTGCTTATAAAAAAGCCAGGTGCAATTGCATTTACACGTATTTTATCACTGAATTTTGTGGCCATTTCCATTGCTAACCACTTGGTGAAAATTTCAACACCCGATTTTGCTACCGAATATCCCGGCACACGCGTAATCGACGACATGGTTGCCATGCTCGAAATATTTACAATTGAACCACTTCCCTGCTCGCTCATCACCTTCCCAAATACCAAACAAGGATAAACGGTACCATTCAAGTTTAAGTCGGTTACCCGATTAAAGTCACCCACTTTCATATCGAAAACAGTTTGTTCTTCGGTTAAAGTTGCACCCGGCAAATTACCACCTGCCGTATTAATTAAAATATCAATTTTTCCCCACTTCTCAAGAATTATTTTTCTGGCCTCGCGTAATTCTTCAATGTTTAACACATCCACCACCAAACCTATTCCTTCTCCACCGTCCTTAATTATTTTGTTTAGTCGCGAATCAACATTCTCTTGTGTGCGACCAATTACTACCACTTTAACGCCATTCGATGCAAGATATTTCGAAATACTGCCACCCAATGTTCCCGAACCGCCTGTTACAACGGCCACTTTATCATTAATATCAAAAAGATTCATAATTCAACTTTTACGTGTGCAAATATTACAAATACAAATGGCTTTTGTTTGATGCAATTTTAACTAGTGCTTGTACTATTTTCACCAATCGTACTCTTAAATCAATTCATAAACTTTCGACTTAATTAAATCAAATAAAAAAACATGCTGAAACCGAGATTCAAATTGTTGATTCAATATTTTATTCGGAAGGTTAAAACTTTTCACTCCGCGAAGTCGATCGGTGGTAATTAGCAACCAATAATAATTTAAACGTTGTTTTTGATAAAGCCGTAGTTTTTCATCTTTTTTATGAATAGACTTTCGAATATCGTCGACCACATCATTTGAAACACCCAAGTTATTCGAGCGTTCCCAAACAGGTGTTTCAAGGCCCGGATGATAAATTATTACGACCTCTTCCAATCCCGCCGGAAGTTGAGATTTATGAATAGATTCTTTAAAAAAGCTCTCCCCATTTTTATTTTGCACTTGTTCTTTAATCAAAAGAGCC
>JAUVDE010000351.1 GCA_030595485.1 Draconibacterium sp. | reverse complement strand
TTTATTCTTCATTAGTTGGGGTAAAACCCAATTACGTGTGGCATTTAACGCTTCGGTTTCGGAGGCTGAAAAACGCATCATTTTCTCAAGAATGGGATTTTCTGATAGTATTTTCTGAAGAATTTTCCTCGCATGAACAGAGATGGCAACCTTGTCCAAAAGTGTAATTGAATTCATGGTGTATTTTTTTAATGTGAACTCTTGTAATTCTTAAGATACAAAGAATCAGTCGATTGTCAAAGTTAATATGCAGTATATTAGGTGTTTGTAAATTGACTTTGGTGTTGTATTGTGCTTATTATAGGTTTAAAGACTCTTTAATTGCAAAAGCCCCAAATAAATTCATACAATTCAACTATCTTTGCGCTGATTTTTAACGAATTAGAATAGAATTCTTTTGTTAAACGATACAAAAGAACGAGCACCTAAAATTTAAAATATGGCACATAAAGCAGGATTTGTGAATATTGTTGGCAATCCGAATGTAGGTAAATCAACAATAATGAATGCTATGGTAGGCGAGAAAATCTCGATTATTACCAAAAAAATGCAAACCACTCGTCACCGTATTAAAGGCATTGTAAGTGGCGACGATTTCCAAATTGTTTATTCCGATACCCCGGGAATTCTAAAACCCAGTTACAAACTACAAGAGTCGATGATGCGTTTTGTTGATACCGCATTAGTTGATGCTGATGTAATTTTGTTTGTAACCGATGTGGTTGAAAAATCGGATAAAAACCCTGAATATATCGAGAAAGTTCGCAAGTCGAATATGCCGGTTATGGTGTTAATAAACAAAATCGACATCTCGAACCAGGAAGAAGTGGAAAGACTGTTTGACTATTGGAGTGGTGTATTTCCCGGAGCCGATATTTTTCCAATTTCGGCACAAGAGAAATTTAATATAGAACCGATTTTTGATAGAATATTGGAACTGTTACCTGAAGGTCCCGCATTTTTTCCAAAAGATGAACTAACCGACCGTAACGAACGTTTCTTTATGCAGGAAATAGTGCGTGAAAAGATTTTGTTGCATTATCAAAAAGAGATTCCTTATTCGGTTGAAGTTGAGGTTGAGGAGTTTAAAGAGGAAGAAAGAATTATTAGAATTCGTACTGTGATTCATGTTTCACGCGATAGCCAAAAAGGAATTATTATCGGGCATCAGGGCAAAATGATTAAACGTGTTGGAATAGAAGCCAGAAAAGATACCGAGGAATTTTTCGAGAAAAAAATATTCCTGGAACTTTATGTGAAAGTGGCTAAGGATTGGCGCGAGAAAGACGGTTCGCTTAAACAATTTGGGTACGATAAATTTTAAATTATTATCAAACCAAGTTGCGAAGATAAAGACAAGGCATGCCTTGTCTTTACAAAAAAGAAATTGAAATTATGGTTGTTTGGTAGCGACCGTAGAGACAGGGCATGCCCTGTCTGGTTATAATACCACAAGAAAAGAAAGAAATGAGCAGTAGAATAGTAGCAATAGTAGGAAGACCAAATGTTGGTAAATCTACCATGTTTAATCGTTTGGTTGAACAACGTAAAGCCATTGTTGACGAAACAGCAGGTGTAACCCGCGACCGTAATTACGGAAAAGGCGAGTGGAATGGTGTTGAGTTTTCGGTAATTGATACCGGTGGTTATGTGGTAAATTCCGACGATATTTTTGAGTCAGAAATTAACAAGCAGGTGCACTTGGCCATTGATGAGGCCGATGTAATTGCTTTTGTGGTAGATGTTGAATCGGGAACTACCGACCTTGACGATGCCATTGCCGGTATTTTGCGTAAAAGTGGAAAGGAAGTTATTCTTATCGTCAATAAAGTTGATAACCATGACCGCGTACCAGATGCCCAGGAGTTTTACGGTTTAGGATTGGGCGAAATCTATTGTATCTCGTCGATGACCGGAAGTGGAACCGGTGATATGTTAGATGCTATGGTGGAGAAATTTCCGCATAAAGATTCTTTAGATGAAGAACACGAATTGCCATACATCTCAGTAGTTGGCCGACCAAATGTTGGGAAATCGTCGTTTATTAACGCGCTAATTGGTGAGGACCGCAATATTGTTACAGATTTGGCTGGAACAACGCGCGACTCTATTCATACACGTTACAATAAATTTGGCCACAATTTTATGATTGTGGATACAGCTGGTCTTCGTAAAAGAACAAAGGTTAACGAAGATTTAGAGTTTTATTCGGTTTTGCGCTCAGTGCGAACCATCGAAAACTCGGATGTATGTTTACTATTGATTGATGCCACACGTGGAGTTGAGGCGCAAGATGTAAATATCTTCAACCTTATTGTTAAGAATAAAAAGGGTGTGGTTATTTTGGTAAACAAATGGGATTTGATTGATAAAGATACCATGACAACCAAAACCATGACGGAGGAAATCCAGAATCGTTTGGCTCCATTTACCGATGTCCCGGTTCTGTTTATTTCGGCATTAACCAAACAACGTGTACACAGGGCTTTAGAAGTTGCTATGGAGGTAAATGAAAATCGTAAGCAACGCATAAAAACGTCGGAATTAAACGATGTGCTTTTAGATGCTATTGAAAAATATGGACCTCCTTCAGTAAAAGGGAAATACATACGAATTAAATATTGTACGCAGTTGCCATCGCAAACACCGTCTTTTGCCTTATTTGCCAACTTGCCACAGTATATTAAAGAGTCGTATAGGAGGTACATTGAAAATCAACTTCGCGACAACTTTAATTTTACCGGAGTGCCTGTTCAAATTTATTTTAGACAGAAGTAGAGGGAAGATAGAAGTTGGAAGACGGAAGTTAGAAGTCAGAAAAAAAAAATTCCATCTGTAATTTAATACAGATGGAATTTTTTTATATCGAATTATGATTTAAGCTTCAGCAGGAACCAAATCTTTATTTTTCTCTTTAGCAGGTGTAAAAATTCCAATTACTCCTTTTAATCCAACACTCATTACAATGTTGTAGAAGAAAGCAAGGAATGAGATTAGTAGCAATGCTCCACAAATTGCGGCTAAAATCATGTACAGACTATATTCGCCATCGAAATACAAAGTACGACGAAGCATACCTTTTAATCCGGCCATTCCCATAAATGCTCCCATTCCGATACCACCAATAAGATGTGTCCAGAAATGGAAATTGGTTAATTTATTGCTATACAATTTTGCTCCGTTGGTAAGTATTGGGAACAAAAAGTAGATGGCAGAATAGAGTGTCATTGATAAACCAATGAGAATTGCTACGTGAACGTGAGGCCCAATAATCCATTGTGTGTTATGTAAAACCCTGTTTAAACCCATGTCGGCTTGCATAATTCCAGCAGGTACGGCCAACGCAAATCCTAATAATCCACCCAGTAAGAATTTCAATGGCGGAGTCATTTTAAGTGGGCGGGCACTCCAAAGTGTTGCGAGCACAATAAAGAAAGCCAGACCCTGTGTAATCAACTCGAAAGCAGTAACTAATTCTCCCGACACTATTTTTAAAAATACAGGTTGCGATTGGTCAGCAAGTAAGTGGTGCGACCAAACTGTCCATGAAACAATTAACTCTACCAAAAGTGCGGCGCGGGCAATATTCTGCATAAACAGTTTTTTACCGGTAATTAATGTGGCAAGCAAATACCATGTACCTGCAACAAAAATAAGAACAAGTCCATCGGCAATTAAATCGAGTCCCCACCAAAACCAGTTTTTGTAAAGTAAGGCATCAACAGCAGTTTTTTCAAGACTAACACCAAAAATTTCCCCAATCATATATACCAAAATTAATACTCCTGTAAAAAGTATAATCCCTGCATTTAAGGCAACATCAACTGTCCATCTTGCAATAGCTGCAACCGGTAACGAAACGAGATGTTCTTTGTCTTTTTTTGCGAACATATTTGTAAAACCGTCGATTCCGAGAGCCGACCTTAATAGTTTTCCGGAGGGTTGTTTGTCCCAACCTTCGGGAGTGTACAT
>JAUVDE010000388.1 GCA_030595485.1 Draconibacterium sp. | reverse complement strand
GCTGAATGTTGTTTTCATAGCTTAAATATTTTCTCCGTTAAATTCTTTAATCGCATTAAACATAGCAACAATATTCTCAGGTGGAACATCGGGCATAATATTGTGTACCGTGTTAAAGACATAACCTCCACCTTTCGAAAGAATTTCAAGTCGGGTTAATACTTCAGCACGTACTTCTTCTGTAGATTTAGCATTTAAAGTTCCAACTGTTTCAATTCCTCCGCCCCAGAAAGTTACATCTTTCCCGAATTCATTTTTAAGTTTCTCAGGAGCCATATCGGCACATTGTGTTTGCATCGGATTTAATATATCGTAACCTGCGTCAATCAAATCTGGAATGAGTTTGTAAATACTTCCGCACGAATGTAAGAAGGTACTCATATTACTGTTGTTTTTTACAAAATCGCAAAGCTGTTTGTGGCGAGGTTTAAATAGCTGACGATACATGTCAGGATCCATGAACGGTCCATTCATTGCACCCAAATCGTCACCAAAACGTACGATGTCAACTATATCTCCAACAGCCTCGCAAACTTTTCCGAGTGTCTCCAAATGTTTTGCTAAAAGAGCATCAAGTAGCTTCTCTGTATTGTCGGGTTCCATGTACATGTCCATCATAAAATTATCCATTCGGCGGATAAAAGATCCCCATTCAAAAAGATTGGACCCCACAACAATCATCAAAGCTTTGTCGCTAGTTTCTTTTAAATGAATGGCTCTTTTGCGAAGTTCGCTCCAAAAATCAGGCATATCGGCATTATCCCACGGGCTATGAACAAAAGACTGCCAAAGAACCTTCGACATGGCATCGTCTAAACCATCCATATTTTGCGGATATGCACTTTCCCACGGGAAATGGGTTTGGTCGTAGAAGGTTGCACCTGCAGGCATTTTTGCAATGGGCAAGCCAGATGTGTGTTTTGCAATCCAGTCTCCATCTTTATTTTTTTCAGGATTAAACCATTTTGGATAAAATGCCGGATTTCCGTTTGCTAAAGTCGTTGGTTTCCAGTGTTCCGGTTTTTCATTAAATGTTCGTCCAATATCAAGCACGTCGATTCCGAACAAATCGATTATTTCGTCGTGCGGTTGTGCCAGTTGCTGTACTACATCATAAATCTGCACGGGCAAATGTTCCTTTCCTAAATGCTTCAGTAAATTAGAATAAGCAATTGCCGAAATGCCGGAACTTGGATTACTTCCCATGTCAACTGGAACTTTTGTAGGCTCGATGTGATTTATGCTGGCTAATACTCTTTCTCTCGAATTCATTTTGGTTCTCTTGGTTTATTGAATGAGAACAAAATTACTTTCTATAATTTTTGTAAATAATAGCTTAATCGTGAAAAAAGATGGATTATTTTATACTTTTATTATGGAATGTGACTAATGTCGCTCTTTTGTTTAAAGAGCTGTGAGTTAAACGATAAATATTTACTGTTTGCTTTTATGAAGGATAAGGAGGAAATAGATTTTAAAAAAGATGGATTTGTTGGTCAGAGAATGACCTATCTGCCTGGTATTGTGAAAAAGAAGGTATTAAAGGATCCTCGAATAAAAGATTTATACATAACACATATTGGAATTTTCCCGAAGGCTTTGGGGCATTTGCGAAATCGTCCATTGGGCTGCAGTCAATTTATTCTTATTTATTGTGTCGATGGAGAAGGATGGATTGAAACGCAGGGTAAACGTAAAAAAATATCAGCGAACCAACTTTTTGTAATTCCTCCAAAAATTGCGTGCGCTTACGGAAGCAGTTCTAAAAAACCATGGACTAATTATTGGCTTCATTTTACCGGGGAAAATGCGGAATTATACGCTCCGCCCACAAACGAAGTAATTACGATTCCGCCCACTAACGATTCGCGCATTGAAGAACGTCTCATTTTGTTTGAAGAAATGCTTCAAAATGTAGAGGATTCGTTTCAGCTGGAAAAAGTGGTGTACGCCAATATTTGTTTAAAGCAGTTTTTAAGTTCGGTGAAATATCTGAAAGTGTATCGTTCAGTAAAAAAAGAAGGCGGTAATAGTTTATTGAAAAAGATAATCGCTTTTATGAAGAACAACTTGCACCAGAATATTCGGATTTCAGAATTGGCAACTATGTGTAATTGCTCGAGTTCAAATATTTACAAGCTATTTAAACAGAACCTCGACAGCGCACCACAAGATTTTTTTATTCATTTAAAAATGGAACGTGCGCAAAAATATTTAACTCAATCTAATTTGAAAGTAAAAGAGATTGGGTTAAAGTTGGGGTACGACGACCCGTATTATTTCTCGAGAATATTTACAAAACACGTTGGGCTTTCGCCTGCCAATTATCGCAAAGAAGAGAAATAGAGGTTTTTACCAGATTAGCTTTTTCGACTACTGACTTTGGTCTTCCGACTTCCATCTAATTCACAATTACTTCATCTGCAAAAACCCAAACCGGCAAACCTGCAGCATTGTGCCAATTGGGTGCTTTTCCAACATTCTCAGCTTTAACTTTTATATACCTTGCTTTTACCGGGGCAAATATTCCGGTGAAATATTCTAAGTCGTTACGTTTACTGTCTTTTGTAATAGGTTTCGTTGTGGCAACTGTTTTTACTGTTTTAAAGGTTTTTGAATCTTTCGAAACCGAGTAAATCACCCTTTTAGGAAAGAAAACAATGTGGTTCGTAACTTGCAAGAAGCCGGTTGAAACAGTGCTGAATTCCATCTCTTCACCTAAATCAATAATCGCTTCCAAGTTATTGCCTTCAAAACCTAGCCAGTTGGCATAAAAGTTACTACCACCCAAAGCACCATCGCTTAAAGCCTGTGGATTTTCGTCAGCATATTTTTTAGCTTTGGTAAGTAATTGTACCGGTTTCCCGGCGGCAATGTTTTTAGTAGCTGCTCGCTTTATTGTGTTTGTAAACAACTCAATAAACTCGTCAACTTTATAGCCCATTTCGTTCATTAAAGTAATGTTGGCGGTTTTGCAGCTTTCTTCAAATCTTTCTAAACGTTGTTGGGTGTTGTCCGATATTTTTCCGTTTTCGAGCATTTGAAAATCAGGCGACATTCCATTTCGTGCTATTCCTAATGAAGCATAATCAGTACTTATTCGAGCAACTTTTACACGCTGTAATATTTCAGGTTTATCGGCAACTACTTTTTCTGCTTCATCAAAAAAAGTATTGTAACGTTTTAGATTTTCTGGACTCAAAAACGAATCGAAACCTTGTGCCGGGTCTCCATAAAGGAAAAGGAAAAAGTTCTTGTTGTTTTGAATTTCTGTATGGATCGCATCAATGTAATTTTTTACAAAAATGCCGGCTTCTTCGTAATAACCATTTACAAATTCTGTAATTATTTGCTCAGCATCCGCATCGGGGTTCCAAAGTAATTTTGCAGTTAAGTAAGATCTCAATTCAAATAACTCGCTGGGATTATGGCTGTGTTGTTCAAAAATCCACTTGGCATGGTTATCTCTGAAAAACTGGATGTTGGGTTGTAGCGTGTGTATATTTGGAA
>JAUVDE010000138.1 GCA_030595485.1 Draconibacterium sp. | reverse complement strand
GATTATCGTAAGGCGCAAAGTATCCACCTCTTGGACCTCCGGCATCCCAACCGCCTTTATTAATATCGAAACCATGGTCGGTTGGCCACGAACCTTTGTGTCCAATATGCCATTTCCCGGCAAAGAAAGTTTTGTACCCTGCTTCCTTCATTGCTTCGGGTAAGGTTGTGTATTCAAGATTAAGTGTGTGCTCGTATTCAGGAGGAAGTAGCTGGGTTGCTCGGCCTGATTTACTCCAGTCTTCGCCTGTTTTTGCTCCAATCCAATCGGTAATACCATGGCGTGCCGGAAATTTACCCGACATTAAACTTGCGCGCGACGGGCTACAAACCTGACAGGTTGCATAACCATCGGTGAAAATCATTCCTTCGTTGGCAATACGGTCAACATTGGGTGTTTCGTAGTATTTGCTCCCCATTACACTGCAGTCGGTGTAACCGTAATCATCTACTAAAATGAACAGAACGTTGGGTTTTTTAGTTTCAACTTTTTCTGTTTTTGGCTGGCACGAGAACAAAGCGATCGCAACAAAAAGCAAACTTGGCAGGGATATTGATTTGAGTTTCATATCAGTAGAATTTTTTAGACTGGTTATTTTATAGGTTCAAAAGTAAGCGAAAATTCCACAGGAAGAGGTTTTAACAGATATTTTTCAAGCGGCTGAGGTCCACAACTGTTTCCTCCTAAACCGCCTTGACGGTAATCTATATTCCAGTATGTTTTATCCTCTTTTTCCAGTTCATAAGTATGAAGAGCATTCGACAAAGCTTCGGTACTAAAATGATGAACCGAAGTTTCAATTGGTGTACTACCAGAAACTCTTAATCCAATACCTTTTTCGTTGGTAAGTGTTGCCCAACGCACATCTGTTTTATTCCCGTTTTCCTGCGGAACAACGTAGTAATTAAATTGCTCGTCAACGGTTCCGGCGTAATTACCAATTAAGGCGCCAACTTTGCGGTCGTTATAGCTTTCGTGGGGTCCTCGTCCGTACCATTCGAATCCGTTAAATTCGTCGGTAAATACTAATTGATAACCCAAACGTGGCAAGTTTGGAAGATCGCCAAAGGGTTCAATTTTGGCGTTCATCGTAAAATGTCCATCGGCAAAAACAGCATAATCAACGGTATAATTAAAGCCTGAAGTTTTATCGTTGTTGGCAGCCAGGTAACTGGTAGTAAAGACAGCTTTTCCACTTCCAGAGCTAGTCATTTCAAAGCTTTCAATTTGGCTTTGCATATCTTTTAATCCGGCGTTTAACCAAAGTTTACATTGGCGTTTATTAGTCCCATCGGGGAAATACGAACCATCGTTGTCGGTTGGTGCACGCCAAACATTTAGTTTTGGCCCCTGCTCAATCAAGTTTTTTCCAGCTATTTTATATTCTGAAATGCTTCCGCTTTTTTTATTGAATTTGAAAGAAAAGTCATCACCTACAATTTCTACAAATTCATCATTTTGAGTCGTAGTCATTTCCTGATTTGAAACCAACATCTCCGGTTCAAAACTCCATTCTTTCAGAATGAATTGGTCGAATGCAATTTCATGACCGGCATCAGCCCAGCTGCAATCGTCGTTTAGTTTTGCCGAAATATTTAGCAAGTATTCTTTGTCTTTTTTGAAATGAATGCCGTCAACAGGAACTTTGTAGTTTTCACTTAATCCGGCTGCAACATTTGCTTTGAAATCCCCTTGGTTTATAGCTTTCCCGTTTTCTAAAACTTGCCAGAAAAAAGCAACTCCATCCAACGTAATATGCTGGTTTTTATTGGTGATGGTAAGCGAACCTTTTTTATCATTCAGTTTAAATCCAATGTTTTGGTAAACACGTTTTACTTCAATTGTTTTTGGTGTAATTCCAAGGTCGGGCAGTACAATTCCGTTTAAGCAGAAATTTTTGTCGTTGGGAGTATCGCCGAAGTCGCCACCATAGGCATACCATTCTTCGCCATCATCGGTAAGTTGCAGAATTCCCTGGTCAACCCAGTCCCAAATATGTCCGCCAATCAAACCGTCTACTTCTTCGAAAGCTTCCATGTATTCCTGTAAGTTTCCCATGGCATTTCCCATAGCGTGGGCGTATTCATTCAATATAAATGGGCGAGAATCTGCTGCCGTTTCGTATTTGTACAAGTCTGCTACCTCTAAATAACGCCCTTGCCACACCGGACCATTACCACGTTTCCAACCGCCAATTACGTCCGAAGAAATTGGTAGCTCTGCAAAATGGTAATGCGTTGGTCGCGTTGGGTCTAAACGATGAGCTTCATCGTTCATGGCAACAAGATTAACTCCGTTTCCGGCTTCATTACCATGCGACCACATCACCACACTTGGGTGGTTTTTATCGCGCTGAATCATTGAACGGCAACGCTGAACATGTGCTTTCTCCCATGCCGGGTCTTTTGCCAGTGACTCCTCGCCATAACGCATACCGTGTGATTCAACATTTGCTTCGTCGAGTAATAGAATTCCGTATTTATCGCACAACTCATATAAATAAGGGTCGTGCGGATAATGAGCGGGACGGATGGAATTAATGTTGTATTGTTTCATAATCAACACCTCTTTTTCCAACCACTCGCGGGTAATCATTTTTCCATGAACTGGGTGGTGTTCTACCTTGTTTACACCTTTAAACATTACAGGTTTGCCATTCAGCAAAACTTCACGGTTTTTTATCTCAATCTCGCGGAAACCGGTATTGCAAGCGACTACTTCAGTAATTTCATTTTTACTATTTTTAAGTATAATAGCAACTTTATACAGGTTGGGTGTTTCATGTGTCCATTTCAATGGATTGGTAACTTTTCCGCGAATAATTAGTTCTTTATTCTCACCCAGTTTTAGTGCTGAAATTGTTTTCGCAAGTTCACCATCCACCTCAATCTCTTTTCCATCCAAATCCATTAATTTGAACTCAACCGAACCATTTATGAAAGTCTTTTTAGCATAGTTTTTCAGGTTAATTTTTGCTGAAATAACGGCGTTGTTGTAATCTTCATCCAAATCGGTTGTTACAAAGAAATCCTGGATTTGAGTTAAGGGTGTTGAGTATAAATACACATCGCGGAAGATTCCACTTAAACGCCAGCCGTCCTGGTCTTCCAGATAACTACCATCGCTCCAGCGGAAAACCTGCATGGCAATTTTGTTATCTCCTTTTTTCAAATATTTTGTTAGGTTAAATTCTGCAGGAGTGCGGCTTCCCTGGCTATAACCTACTTTCTCGCCATTCACCCAAATGTAAAAAGCCGAGCAAACTCCATCGAAATGAATAAATATTTCTCGCTCATCCCAGTTTTCTGGAACGGTAAACGAACGAATGTACGAACCCACCGGGTTGCCATTAATTCCACCAATTTTAGGCGGGTTTTTATCGAAGGGATATTTTATGTTGGTATAAATTGGCGTTCCGTAACCATGCATTTGCCAGTTGCCCGGTACCAGAATATCATTCCACGATGAGGTATCGAAATTAGTCTGGAAAAAGTCCAAAGGACGGTCGGTAACATTTGGTACCCAATTAAATTTCCAGGTTCCGTTTAGCATTTGCACCCACTCCGATTTCATTCCATCAGAAAAAGCCTCATCAACCGAACTGAGCGGATAAAAAGTGGCGTGAACCGGTTCTTTGTTGATACCGATAACTTGTTCGTTTTCCCAGTCGTTTTGGGCAAAAGCTGAAATTTGAAAGAGGGAAATTAGCAGGAGTGTAAGAATTCTATTCATTGTACTTGTTTTAATCTTAACATTGTTTGATTTGCGACAAAGTAATACCAAATATGTATTGATATGCTTTTGACTTTATTTAATAATCGTTTTTGATTTAAAAGTATAAACTTTCGATTCTGTGCGCGCATTGTTCATCAAGTTCATCAACTCTTCTACTTTTTCAGGATGCTTTTCAGCCAGATTATTTTCTTCGCCAATATCAGCAACTATATTGTACAATTCGGTGGTTATTTTATCAGGATTTAAAACGTTGTAACGCACCAGTTTCCAGTCACCTTTACGTAACGCTTGTCTTCCCCCACGTTCGTGAAACTCCCAGTATAAATAATCATGCTTCGGCTGTTCTTTCCCTAAAAGTGTTGGTAAAAATGAAATGCCATCAATATCAGCAGGAGTTGAAATACCGGTCATTTCAGCTATAGTTGGAAATACATCCCAAAAAGCAGAAGGATGGTCTGATTCAGTTCCGGCAGCAATTCTTCCATCCCAAACGGCAATCATCGGAACACGTATTCCACCTTCGTATAAATCGCGTTTGTAACCTTTAAATTCTCCATTTGAATTAAAGTAATCCGGGTCGGCACCACCCTCTTTGTGCGGACCATTATCAGAAGTAAATATAATTAGCGTGTTATCATAAACGCCCAGTTCTTTTAGTTTGGCAACAATGTCGCCCACTTGCATGTCTAAATAATCGACCATAGCAGCAAAAGCCGCATGCGACTCGGGTTGCGAACCGTAACCACCTAATTTATAATATTCACCGTCGTCAACACCTTTATAGTTAAGTTCAGGCTCCAATTTCCCCCGGTATTTTGCCATATATTCTTCGGGAGCAAACAATTCGGCATGAGGAATAATGGAAGGATAGTACATAAAGAACGGTTTGTCTTTATTATCCTCCAGAAATTTCAAGGCGTGTTCATGAATGATTTCGGGCCCATAAACTTCTGTTTTTTTATCCGCATTTCCTTCAAGAATAATCTTTTCCTGATTGTGCCACATGTGGTAAGGATAATAATTGTGTCCTATGCGTTGGCAATTAAATCCGTAAAATTCATCAAATCCCTGCATGTTTGGGTCACCCTCTGAACCGGGATATCCTAATCCCCATTTCCCAAATCCGCCGGTTGCATATCCTGCTTCTTTTAAAGCTTCAGCCATGGTTACAGCTTTTGCCTCCAGAGGATATTGTCCTTCCGGCTTCCATTCTTTATTTCCGCGTATAAATGTATGCCCAGTGTGTTGTCCGGTCATTAATACTGAACGCGAAGGCGCACATACCGTAGAACCGGAATAATGCTGTGTGAATTTCATCCCGCTTTTGGCAAGTTGGTCAATATTTGGCGTTTGAAAATTAGTTTGACCATTATAGCTTAAGTCGGCATAACCAAGATCGTCGGCAAGAATGTAGACTATGTTTGGGAGTTTTGCTTCCGCAGTCTTTTCTTTTTTATTTTCTTTTGAATTTGTGCATGATGTAATTGCTAGTACGAATAACAAAGCAAGGGTGATGAGTTTCATATTATAATTTTTTATTTCTTTTCAAATGTAAATACCTCTGAATTGGTTCTTGCAGATTCCATCAATTTCAATAGTCGTTGCGTGATTTCCAGATGCTGTTCTGCCACATTCTTTTCTTCTCCAATATCGTTTGCTAAATTATAAAGTTCTGTAGTTGTTTTTTCAGGAATAAAAACATTATAACGAATTAATTTCCAATCGCCCTGTCGAAGAGCCAATCGTCCTTTTTTCTCATGAAACTCCCAATATAAATAGTCGTGTTCGGCTTGATTCTCTGTACCTAAAAGACTTGGCAGATAAGATATTCCATCAATATCTTCAGGAGCTTTGACTCCAATTATTTCAGCAACTGTTGGCAGGAAGTCCCAAAAAGCTGAAATGTGGGTTGATTTTGAAGCGGCTTTTACTTTTCCCGGCCACCAGGCAATCATTGGCATGCGAATACCTCCTTCATACAAATCGCGTTTGTAACCTTTGTAAGGACCGTTACTATCAAAAAAATCGGGGTCGGCACCACCTTCCAAATGCGGCCCATTATCTGAGGAGAAAACAATAAGTGTGTTGTCTTCAATCCCCAATTCTTTCAATTTGGCAACGATTTCACCCACCTGGTCGTCCAGCAAATTCACCATGGCGGCAAAAGCTGCATGCGATTCGGGTTGCGATCCGTAACCACCAATTTTGTAACGAGGGTGCCCTTCATCTGAACCTTTATAGTTTTTTTCAGGCAGAAATTTACCACGATATTTTTCAATGTATTCCTCGGGAGCAAATAACTCGGCATGTGGAATTACCGATGGGTAATACATGAAAAATGGCTTGTCTTTGTTGGTCTCTAAAAACTTTAAAGCTTGCTTGTGAATTGGAATGGGTGCGTAAGTTCCCTGTCCGGTTCCTGAATTGTCCTCTAACCAAACTGTATCTTGATTATGATTTAAAAATGCCGGATAATAGTTATGCGCCAAGGTCTGATCGTTGTAACCGTAAAATTCATCGAATCCCTGTTTGTTTGGGTCTCCTTGGGAGCCTGGAGAACCTAATCCCCATTTACCAAATGCGCCAGTTACATAACCATTTTGTTGTAATACTTCTGCAACAGTTAAGGCTTTTGCCGGAATTGGCCAATTGCCTTTGTCATCTCGCTTGTTTCCACGAATGGGTGTGTGCCCGGTATGTTGTCCGGTTAAAAGCACTGAACGTGATGGAGAACAAACTGTTGAACCGGCGTAGTGTTGCGTAAAAGTCATTCCGCCGGCAGCCAGCTGGTCGATGTTTGGAGTTTGAAATTTTGTTTGTCCCTGGCAACTAATATCACCATAACCTAAATCATCTGCAAGAATGAAAATGATATTGGGTTTTTGGGGTGCTTGTTTTGTGATGGAGTTGTTACACGCCCCGGCAATCAAAATTAAAATGAGTGAAAGAACAATTAGCTTAGCTAGTTTCATATTATTTAGTTTTTCTTTTTCAGTCGGCTATGTGGTTCAATCGGAAATTCAGGATGTTCGGTTCGGGCAGAATTCATCAGTTGTTCTAGTTGTTTCGTTTTGTCAGGATAATTTCCGGCAATATTTTTTTGCTCCGAAATATCTTCGTCTAAGTTATAAAGTTCCGCATTTTTACCATAATATTTTACCAGTTTCCACTGGTCTTTCAGAACTGCCTGGATGGGTCCCCGCCCTTCATTAAATTCCCAATAAAGATAATCATGTTCTTTTTGATCTTTCTCTCTGCCTGTTAGTGCTGGAAGATACGAAATACCATCGGTTTGAACGGAAGGCTTGATTCCGGCAATATCGCATACCGTTGGCAACAGGTCCCAGAATGCTGAAATATGATTTGTTGATGAAGCTGATTTTATCGTGCCGGGCCAGTGGGCTACAAATGGAACATGAATCCCTCCTTCGTATAAATCTCGTTTTTTTCCTCTGAAATTTCCATTGCTGTTCAGAAATTCATTCTTTACATTATCGTATTCATGTCCGTTGTCTGAAGTGAAAATTACCAGCGTATTTTCATCAATTCCAAGTTTCTTTAACTGCTCTAGAATCCGATTAATATCTTTATCCAATCTGGTTACCATTGATGCATAGGTAACATGGCCGTTTTCATCGTGGCGATAATGGCCGAGTTTCATTTTTCGTAATGGCCAGTCTTGTTTGGAATAATACTCTTTGTGTTCTTCAGGCACGGTTAATTCATAGTGTGGAATGGTAGGTGTGAAATACAGAAAGAATGGATTGGTTTTGTTTTCTTCAATAAAATTTAATGCTTTATCGATAAATAAATCCTGCGAGTATTTGCCCTTTTTATCCATCATCACATTGCCTTCCAACTTTATATGTTGGTTGTTTTCCCAAATTTCTTCAGGATAATAATGATGCGCAGCACCGTGTGTACAGAATCCATAAAAATAATCAAAACCCTGTTTTAGCGGCATTCCTTCGTCCAGGTTTTCTGCGAGACCCCATTTGCCAATCACGGCTGTTGTATATCCGGCTCTTTTTAATTCTTCGGCTATGGTAACATCTTCCAAAGTCATATCAACAGGTTTACCACTTTTTGTCCAGCGTGGATTCTCACGAACCGGCGCGTTTCCGGTGTGCAAGCCATGCATCAGACAAGAACGGGAAGGGCCGCAAACGGTTGATCCCGAATAGTGCCGGTTAAAAACCATCCCTTCATTTGCCATTTGGTCAAGGGTAGGAGTTAAAATTTTGTTTCCACCATTAAATCCTACATCGCCATAACCAAGGTCGTCAGCAAGAATGTAAATTATGTTTGGCTTTTTCTCCGCCCAGCTTACTGATAAGCAAAACAAAAACAGGCCGGTTATTACTATCGCTTTTAGCTTCATGTTAATTGTTTATTTGTTTTCTATAGAGCTTGCCATATTTCTGAAATCCAACTTCCTTGCCGTTTAACATTTCCTGATAAACTTCGGGTTTGGTGTATTTTAACCAGTCGATTATATTAACTGCTTTGGGAACAACGGGGTGAAAAGTTGCATCTTCAGATGTCATTTCTTTT
>JAUVDE010000438.1 GCA_030595485.1 Draconibacterium sp. | reverse complement strand
TGAATAATATGAATACCACTAAATGCCATTTCTGTGGCTTGTTCAAAATTATCAGGCCTTGAAACTTTTGTCTCGCCTGTTTTTTTGTTAAGCCAGCCCACCATGTTTTTATTTGAATCGAACTTAAAATAACGCTGTGTTTCGCGATTACGCACAACTAAAGTTGCCAGCGCTCCCGATTTTACATGAGCATCTTTAACTTCCTGCAAATTAAGATTGCTAAGTATATCTACATTATATATTAGAATAGGAGAGTCGTCGCAAAAAAAGTGAGCGGCTTTTTTCAAACCTCCGCCGGTTTCTAAAAGTTTATTTCGCTCATCTGAAACATGAACGGGCAAACCCCAATCGCGATCGTTTATAAATTCAATTACCAAATCGGCAAAGTGGTGGACATTTACTACAATCTCGGCAACACCTTCACTTTGTAGTTTTTCAATAGCACGTTGTAGCAAAGTCTTTCCGCCAATCTCAACCAAAGCTTTTGGTTTATTGGTGGTTTCACCTTGTAAACGACTGCCCAGCCCTGCGGCAAAAATCATTGCTTTCATACCATTCATTTATTAGATATTCTATTGCGGATGTTTATCCAAAATAACAATGTGAAAAGATTAGCGCAACCTATCTGCACTTCTGATCAAGGCTTCATCTTTGCCAATGGCACGAATGGCTAGCCAATCTAAAATGGCTGAAACAACCGGAAGTGCAGTAGCAATTTTAAATGCAACTTTTACTTCGTCGAAACTGGCATAGGTGAAATAAAAGAACATGCCAAATAAACCTAAAAGCAAAAGGATGGTGAAAGCCAAAATACGTATTTGTAGAATTCGCTTTTTGAATAAGAAAATAACCATCAAATGCAGCGCACTAATTATTCCTATAAATAAAAGAATGGGTAAACCACTAAAGAGAAGTTCGTCTCCTTTAAAAATTCCGAAAGCATTAAAAATATGTAGTTCGTTATTTACAATAATATCTGCAAATTTTTGAACGAACAATGAACCGGTTAGAAGGCCCGCAACAAGTATAAATATGGTCTGTATTCTTTGAATCATCGTATTAAATTTTCTGCAAAAATAGAGTTTCCTAATGGTTCTCAAAATCAAAATAGATTCTAGAGCAAAAAAATAAGATAGAAAGCCTAATTTTATGGCGAAAAAAAGAGATATTCGGCTAAACAATAAAAACTGTGCTTTGTTTCTTGAATATTATTTGAAAGTTAATTAAAAATCAACAATGGATAAATTTTCGTCTGTGGGAAACCAAGAGCTTGAGGCGATAGAAGACCTTTACCAATCTTATCTTGAAAACCCTGAATCGGTGGACAAGAGTTGGCAGCAATTTTTTGCCGGCTTTGAATTGGCTAGAAAGACCTATCCGGAAAAGCCGACAACAGCTAAATTCGATAACATCGATAAGGAATTTGCAATTCAGCGATTAATACATGGCTATCGTCAACGCGGACATTTGTTTTGTAAAACAAATCCGGTGCGAGCACGCCGAAAGTACTTGCCAACACTGGAAGTCGAAAATTTTGGATTGAACCCAAAAGATTTGGAAACCAAGTTTCAAGCGGGTAACGAAATTGGTATTGGGGCAGCAAAACTAAAGGATATTATTGCGCATTTAGAACTAACCTATTGTCACTCGATAGGTGTTGAGTATGTTTATATGCGTAAGCCCGAAGTTGTAAAATGGCTTCGCGATCGAATGGAGAGTACCAAAAACTCGGAATTGTATTCCGATGAAAAAAGGAAGCACTTTTATTACCACTTAAAAATCGCAGTAGGTTTCGAAAACTTTATTCATAAAAAGTTTGTGGGGCAAAAGCGATTCTCACTCGAAGGTGCCGAAGCTTTAATTCCTGCCTTAGATGCGGTTATTGAAAGAGGTTCCGAGTTGGGCATGGAAGAGTTTATTATTGGTATGGCGCATCGTGGACGATTAAATGTACTGGCCAACATACTTGAAAAGCCTTACGAGAATATATTTAAGGAATTTTAAGCAAAAGAAAACGAAGATGATATTTCGCAAGGTGATGTGAAATACCATTTGGGGTACGAGAATGAGGTGCTTACGGATTTTGATAAAAAGGTGAAATTGAAACTTTTACCAAATCCATCGCATTTAGAAACCGTGGCTCCAATTGTGGAAGGTATGGTTCGTTCGCAAATTGAGCACGAATACGAAAGAGATTATACAAAGGCTGCGGCAATTGTAATTCACGGCGATGCCGCTATTGCAACGCAAGGTGTGGTATACGAGACTGTTCAAATGGCACAGCTACCGGGCTACAAAACTGGTGGAACAATTCATTTGGTAATAAATAACCAGGTTGGTTTTACCACTCCTTATACAGAAGCACGATCGAGTACTTATTGTACCGATGTTGCTAAAGTTACGCGTTCTCCTGTATTTCATGTAAATGGAGATGATGTGGAGGCAGTAATCTGGACAGTGAAGTTGGCGATGGAGTTTCGTCAGAAATTTCATTCTGATGTATTTATCGATATTCTTTGTTACCGTAAATATGGCCACAACGAAGGCGACGAACCTCGTTTTACACAACCAATGTTGTACAAAGCTATTTCGAAACATAAAAACCCACGAGATATTTATGCCGATAGATTGAGCGAATTGGGTATAATGACAAACGAACAATCGCGAGAAGAAGTGCGTGGGTTTAATGATTTACTGGAAGGCAAATACAAGGAGTCAGAGAAAATTGACAAGCTTGAAATTCGAAATTTTCTTGTGAATGATTTTGCTGGGTTCGAAATGCCATCGAAAGCCAATTTTAACGAAAAGGTAGAGACAGGTGTCGCCGAAGAAACGATTCGCGATATTGCTAAAACCTTAACAACGCTTCCGACTGATTTACCCTTCTTTACAAAGGTGAATCGTATTATCTCTGATCGCAAAATGATGGTTCACGACAATCGTTTAGATTGGGCAATGGCCGAACA
>JAUVDE010000178.1 GCA_030595485.1 Draconibacterium sp. | reverse complement strand
TGCTCAATTTCTACACGTCCCCAAAAGAGTTGAGCCACTTTATTCTCCGAAGTTTTATGAAAATTGGTTACAGGCAAATCGTACCAACAATTGTGGCAAAGGTATTTTTCTTGCGAAATCAGCCGTTCGCCACAGGTGAGGCATAAACTCGGAAATATTAATTCCATAACATCGGTAAAACCCTGCGTGAGTCTGTTCATTCTTAAAAGTTACGAATAAATTTTGGAAGCAGATTATTCACTTGGTAAACGAACTTTTATTCTTGTCAGCTCTTAAGACCTTTAAAATCAATTTAAATAAATATGAAATTAGATCTTTCGTTCAAGATTTTATTAAATTTGGTGGCTATTTAAATCATTATACCTAAAAAACAACCACTAGCTATGCTGAAAAGGTTCGGAAACTACTTACGCAAGAAACTTCTACTTGTAATTTTAATCGGATTTGTGATCGGAATAACAGCAACTGTTTTTTCGCATAAAGCCATTGAGGCCACCTCAACACCCGAA
Source organism: Draconibacterium sp. (assembly GCA_030595485.1). Lineage (GTDB taxonomy): Bacteria > Bacteroidota > Bacteroidia > Bacteroidales > Prolixibacteraceae > Draconibacterium. Next base: position 6,443 of record JAUVDE010000178.1, on the reverse strand, counting down.
TCGTGTGAAATGTGCCATGTCCACCCTCATGTCACCGAATCCTGGAAACTTTCAGTTCATTATGATACCCGCGTTGGAATTCATATTGGTTGTGTCGAGTGTCATCTTCCACCCAAAGGACAAGGTTTTTTAAAGGAAAAAATAAAGGCATCGTCAAAAGATTTGTATGGATATATATTTAAAGACAGTGCCGACTTTAATTGGGAAGCAAAATCAACTTTAGAACATGCTCAACATTTTGTGTTTAAAGAGTCGTGTATAAATTGTCACCAAAATTTATTTCCGCTTACTTTAACAAAAGACGGGCAAGATGCACATCTTTATTATTCTCAAAACGAAGAAGAGTTGCGTTGTATCAATTGCCACCTTAATGTTGGACATTACGACCCCAATGCCATGCATGCTAAAAACGTTGATTTTGGTGGGTCAGGCGACGAAAGCAAAGAAAAATACACTGAAGCAGCCACCGTTAATTCGCACGATAATTATATCGAAACCATTCCAGGTACAACCATAGCCTTTAATATGAAAGCTATTCCGGGAGGAAGTTTTAAACTAGGTAGCCCCGAAGGTGAGCAAATGCGTAAGGCTGATGAAGGCCCGCAAAAAACAGTAAATGTCAGCTCGTTTTTTATGGCTGAAATTGAGGTGAGCTGGGATGAATATTTAGCTTTCTATAGTGCCACAGCTGCCGAAGGTCGCTCAACCGATACAGAAGGAACACGTACAGAAGCAGATGTTGATGCTATCTCGGGACCAACTCCTCCTTATGGTCAACCCGATCAAAACTGGGGATTAGGAACACGTCCTGCCATAACGATGAGCTACCGTTCGGTTGAAACCTATGTAAAATGGTTATCGCAGGTTACCGGAAAAACATACCGTTTACCAACTGAAGCTGAATGGGAATATGCCGCCCGTGGTGGTACTGAAACTCCATTCTTCTTTGAAGGCAATCCAAAAGACTTTGGAGAACAAGGATTTTTCGGGAAACTGTTTGGCAAAGGCAGCGATTCAGTAAACAGCTATGTAGTTTACGATAAAAACAGTGGTTTACGAACGGCTGAACCTGAAGGCATTGAAGCGAATCCATTTGGTTTGAAAAATATGCTGGGTAACGTTGCCGAATATACTGCCGATTGGTATGCCGAAGATGCTTATGCTACATTGCAGGATGGGACAACAGATCCGAAAGGACCAGCATCGGGCGAAGAACATGTTATCCGTGGCGGTTCGTTTAAAAGCGAAATTGGTGAAGTTCGAAGTGCGGCGCGTGCACATACCGAAAGTAAGGCATGGATGAAAACCGACCCACAAATGCCAAAAAGTATTTGGTGGCTATCAGACTGTAACTTTGTAAGTTTCAGAGTTGTTTGTGAATTTGACGAAAAAACCGGAAAAAATTAATATTTTTAGAATCCTAAATTCAACTAAAACGTTTTATCATGAGTAAAAATAATTTTTCAAGAAGAAAATTTTTAGCAAGTGCAGCAGCAGTTGGTGCGGTAGGTGCTATGGGAGCAGGAACGTTGTCATCATGTTCTACTGGCGGTGGTTCAGCTGCAGCAGGCGGTGGTGGCATATATGACTGGGCAAAAAGAGAATATCCGTTCCCTCCAATGTTAGATGCCGTGCCAGACGGTAAAGTATTAAAAGCAGGTATTATTGGTTGTGGTGGCCGTGGTTCGGGTGCTGCTGTTAACTTTTTAGAAGCAGGTGGCGCATCGGTTGCAGTTACTGCATTGGGCGATGTATTTCAAGATCGCGTAGATAGTTTACAGGCAAAACTTAAAAAGAATAATGATACTGAAATTGCTGACGAAAACTGTTTTGTTGGTTTCGATGCTTTTGAAAAAGTAATTGCTTCTGGTGTTGATATTGTAATTTTAGCAACTCCTCCAAAATTCCGTCCGGAGCATTTCGAGGCAGCTGTTAAAGCACGTAAACACTGTTTTATGGAAAAACCAATTGCGGTTGATCCAGTTGGTATTCGCCAGGTATTGGCAGCAGCAAAAATGGCCGATGCTGCTGGTTTAAAAGTTGTAACAGGAACACAGCGTCGTCACGAAGCGTCGTATATAAATTTGTTTAAAGAATGTAACGATAATAACGCCATTGGTAAAATTACCGGTGCAAATGTATATTGGAACGGTGGTAAATTATGGCACCGCGACAGTAATCCTGATTGGAGCGAAATGGAATGGATGATTCGCGATTGGGTAAATTGGACTTGGCTTTCGGGAGATCACATTGTTGAACAACACGTACACAACTTAGATGTGGCTAACTGGTATATCGGAAAAGCTCCGGTTAAAGCTTTAGGTTTTGGTTCACGTCAACGCAGGGTAACCGGCGATCAATTCGATAATTTCAGTATTGATTACGTTTACGACGATGGAATGCACATTCACAGTACTTGTCGTCAGATTAATAGTTGCGACGGTGGTGTTTACGAAATTTTCCACGGAACAAAAGCTATAGCAACAACAGCTGGTCACAAACCACAAATTGTTGATGCTGCCGGAAACCAAATTTATCAGGCACCTAAATCAGATGTAAGTCCATACGTTCAAGAGCACATTGACTTAATCACTTGTATTCGTCAGAATATCCCATTTAACGAGGCTGCTGCAACTGCCGAATCGGTTATGATAGCTATTATGGGGCGTGTATCGGCCTACACCGGTAAAGAAGTTACTTACGAAGAAATGATGAACTCTGACATGAAACTTGGGCCAGAAACATTCATTATGGGAGATCTAGGTTATATGGCTAAGGCTGAAGTTCCTGTCCCGGGTACTTTGGACAGAAAACCTAAAAAATAGTTTTTAAAGAAAGACAATCAAATTGATATAAAAACCTTCGGTATTTCGCCGGAGGTTTTTTTTGGCACTATACTTGATTAACAAAATGCATTAAAGCTTGTTTAACTTATTAAAATCGATAAATCATGAAAAAATTAGCAAATATTATTTTAGCATTTACCGCATTAATTATAGTTTCATGCGAAGGGCCGATGGGACCTCCAGGAGCTCAGGGAGAAGATGGCGGATTGGAATTAGCCACTATTTATGATATCGAAGGTGATTTCACCTCAGGTAATAATTACCGTTTCGGTTTTACTTTTCCTGGCGACGGTATTTACGATACCGATGTTGTTTTGGTTTATATACTTTGGGAAGTTGTTGATGGATTAGAAGTGTGGCGTCTTTTGCCGCAAACAGTGGTACTAAAAGATAATGGCTCGGGAGAAACCGATGTACTTCAATATAATTTCGATTATACTTATGTAGATGTTCAGGTTTTTCTTGAATTTACATTTCCTGAAAGTAGCTTACTTCCTGCTGAAACCGACGATCAGGTTTTCCGAATTGCAGTTGTGCCTGCCGACTTTGTGGCATTAAAATCGGTTGATGTTTCAGATATTAATACCATTTTACAATATCCCGATATTGAATTGAATATGAACACTAAAGTTGAGTTGGAAACCATTCCAAAAATAGAATTGGAGTAAGACTGAACTCTGGAAATATAAAAGCGGCTGTCTCAGATGAGGCAGCCGCTTTTACATTAAGATAATTATTATATTTTTATTTCACTTTATTTGCAGCATCGGCTTGCCACTCGTCATAAGCTCCATCGTATACTTTTACTTTGGTGTAACCTAAACCTTTAAGTGTCAGAAAAACAATACCTGTGCGTACGCTTGTTTCGCAGTAGGTAATAATTGTTTTGTCAGTTGTAATACCTTTCGATTCGAACAAGCTTTTTAATTGCTCGTTTGTTTTTAGATTTCCTTTTGCATCCAGAACTTGCTTAAATTCCATATTTATAGCTCCGGGAATGTATCCTTTTCTGATTTTAGAATCTGCAGTTCCGGCAAACTCATCAGCTGCGCGAGTGTCTAAAAGAACATAAGCTGAGTTTCCGCTGGCTTTTTTAACTTCGTCAATTTTAGATAAAATTGATTCGTCAACTTTTGGCGTAAATGTTCCGGCAGTTACTTTTGAAGGAGAACCTGTAATTGGACGACGCTTGGCTTTCCAAGCAGGTAAACCACCATCTAATACTTTTACATTTGGTGCTCCAAGGTATTTCAAAATCCAATATAATCTTCCCGAATATTTGCCAGAACCTTCGTCATAAACAACAATCGTTTTGTCGGGTGTTACACCCTTCGAACCCAATATATTTGCCATTTCAGCAGCAGGTTTAATTGCCGATTTCACTGGTTCGTTGTTATATAAGTCGCTGTGTGGAACATTTATCGAACCGGTAATATGTACCTTGTAATTTGCTTTTGATGTAGCACATACAATAACTACATCTTTATTTTTCATTTGTTTCGATAAATTGGCTACCGAAATTATGTCTTGTGCTGAAATAGCCGATGCAATGAGCAGTGCTATTCCTAATAAAAAGAGTTTATTTAATCGCATAATATTATTTTTTATAATGATTGACTTTAGAATCTAACTTGTAACTGAACCATTAGCATGTCGTTCTCAATTTCGTGTGCCCATTCAGCTTTATATTCGTAATTTACCTGTAAACGTGTCCATTCGTTAAAGAAATAATTTATACCAATGGTAGTAACGTGTTCCATATTATTATTGCCTGCAATGCTAAGGTCGCTATTGTAATTTTCATATTTAATAACTGGTTGTAAATTCCAAGGTGTATTGTACAAAGCCATAATTGAAAGGCCTTCGCGTTTAACGCTACCCTGAACTAATTCAGGGTCGCCACCACAGCCGCCACCAATAAGGTACGAACCTATATTTTCGCCCCAAATGTATTCTCCCTGAACAAGGAAGCCGAACTTCTCAACTTCGAATTCAGCACCTAAGCGAGTTCTTTCATCAGGTTCGGTAACTGTTTCATCCTGGCTGTTAGATTTCCCAAAACGGAAACTACCACCAACATGCATCCAATCGAAAGGCTGAACTAAAACACGACCAACCAGATCTTTGTATTTATCAGGGTCTTCCACCAACAAACCACTTCCGTTCATATAACCTACCGAGTAACGGAACAAAGTGGTATCGGAACCACCTAACAACATAATACCCATATCGCGGTCGGGTGCTGTAAGTTCGTTAACAAATTTCGAACGGTTAATGGTTGGTAAGGCATGACAAGGCGTGCTTAATTCAAGGCCAAAAGGCGACTTAAAAGAACCCACACTTATTTTTGCAAAGTCGAAACGTTTGTAGGTAATAAATGCATCGAGCAAGTAGGCATTTGGTGAACCTTTCTTAAAGGGACTTGCCTCAATCATTACATAGTAACTAAAATCGTAAGGTATATTTCCCATTACACCTATACGAGCGCGGTTAAAACCAAAAGTTGAAGTGTTATCACCTTCGGTAAACCCATAATCGTACTGAGCTTGTAAAAACCCAAATACATTAACAGCGCCATCGTCAGAAGCAGGCTCGGCACAACCTTGGGCCTGAGCATTTATTCCGAAGAATATGGCAGCAATAAATATGAATATTATTTTACGTAACATATGTTATTCTTTTTTAGTGATAGAAAGAGTTTCAATAAATCCACTCTAATTATTCTGATTATTTTACTACCGGAAAGCTTTTTGGGTTTGAATCTACACCCCAGTGGTTTGTAACGGGCGTACCATCAGTTCCACCTGTATTCCAGAATGGATTTGAATGATTAAGACCATTTATTCCAAAAGTTAAGCTGTATGCTTCGAAACCTAATACGTTTAGATAGGCAGTAAGAACAGCAGAAGTTTGTCCTGTATAACAATAAGTTACAACTTTACCATTTGGGTCTACTTTGTTACAGTCGTCAATCATTAAAGGATTAACGCGTACTGCATTTTTCACATGACCAAATCCGGTGTAATGTGCTTCCGAGAAATAATTATTAACGTAATAATCACCAGGAGAAGCTATCACATCAGCATTTGATACCGTTTTGAATCCAGCCGCAACAACAGCTTCTACTCTTTCTCTTAAAATTTCTACACCATCAGTATTTGAGCTAGTCCAATCCGGAGCATCGAAATCACCAGCTGATGTTGCAGTTGTAGTCCAGTTTTCTGGATGTGTATCTTTTGCATCGCCACATTTTGCAGTCCAGCTGTCGAAATCACCATTCCATCCACTCAGTCCCCATTTTAATGCCTGCGCATCTTCATATCCATACAAACGAAGTAAGGAAGTAGCATAACAAGCTGTTTGTCCTGTAAAACATACTACTACAATATTTTTATCTGCTTTTGCAGCTTCGGTTAAAATATTGGTAAAACTAACATTAACAGCACCAACAATATGTCCGCTATTAAAAGCGTCAGCCGAACGAATATCAAGAATGTATTTGCCGCTTAAGTCACCGTCAGCAGGAAACATTACAAATTTGTTGCCGTTTGCACTTGTCAAAACATGGTCAATGTCCATGTCAATTGATTTTAAATG
>JAUVDE010000247.1 GCA_030595485.1 Draconibacterium sp. | reverse complement strand
TATCCCGCTCTTTCAAGCGTTTTTCTACTTTTGCTACAAACTCAAAGTTTTTCAGGCCCCACTTGGGGGCAATTAGCATATCGGCAGGTGCCTGACTAACAAAACGTTCTACAATAATATCAGGATTTAAAAACTCCAAATAATCTACCGACAAATCAATATATTCTTCAGCAGTATAAAGCTTAAATTTTTCAGGATTTTGCTCATACTGTTTTTCAAGCAGTGTTTGTTTATGAATTTGCAGCTGATGCAATTTTAAGTTTTTAATCGGCAATTTTGAAATCACTTTTGCCTGTTCCAGCAATTCTTCACGGCTTTCTCCCGGAAGTCCCAAAATCATGTGCGCACAATTATTTATTCCGCGTTTAGCAGTTTCTTCCAATGCCCAAACCGATTCAGCAAAAGTATGCCCACGATTAATACTTTCGAGCGTTCGGTCCAAATGAGATTCCAAACCAAACTCAACCATTACATATACTTTCTTGTTTAATTCTTGCAAATAATCAAGCAGTTCAGTAGTTACGGCATCGGGACGCGTGGAAATTACCAAACCCACAATTTTAGGGTGTTGCAAGGCTTCTTCGTACAATTTTCGCAAATCTTCAAGCGGAGCATAAGTATTGGTATAAGCCTGAAAATAAGCCAAAAACTTCATCGACTTATATTTCTTTGCGAAAAATTCTACGCCATGAATTACTTGAGTTGATACGCCATTCTCGAGATTACAATAAGTGGGTTTAAAAGTTTTATTGTTGCAATAGGTACAACCACCAACTCCCTTTGTGCCATCGCGGTTGGGACAGGTAAACCCGGCATCAATCGAAACTTTCTGAACCCGCTCCTGAAATAGATTCCGGAAGTAGGTTGAGAAATCGTTATATCGCCGTTCGTGACCCCAGCTATATTTTGTTTGCCCCATTATTTTTATTTGATTTGCAAAAATAGATAAAATTCAGAAGTAGAGCGAGCTTGATGAAACTTATCAACAAATCTTGAAAACTTTAATCTTTTCTTCAGTATTATACGTTCTAATTCAAGAAGCAATTCGCTATTTTTAAAATTAAAACAAAAAGACATGTTCTCAGAAAACGATAAACTACAAATACAAAAACGAGGAAGCAACCTACAAACAGTGCTTTCACAAATTGAAAATTTCAAACAAGGTTTTCCTTTTTTAGGCATTGAAAATGCGGCATCGGTTGGCGAAGGAATAATTCGCTTAAATGCAGAAGACCTTGCTAAACGTGGAAATTTGTTCGATGAGAAAGTAGCATCGGGTACGCGACCTTTAAAATTTGTTCCGGCATCAGGTGCAGCCAGTCGTATGTTTAAAGCATTATTTGAAGCCTTGGAAGCTTGCGAAACCGAAGACGAGTCGGAAGTTTTCGCTAAAAGCAAAGCCATAAAACAATATACCGAAGAACTTGAGAAATTTGCCTTTGCCGACGAACTAAAAGTAGCTATTACAAATGGTGGCGACGATGTTTCGCTTAAAACACTTTTAGATTATCTGCTGAATAAAAAGGGCTTGAGTTATGGTTCCTTACCAAAGGGAATGTTAAAATTTCACTCGTACGAAAGTGGAGCAAGAACACCTTTTGAAGAACATTTAGTTGAAGGTGCTTTGTATTCGAAAGACAACAAAGGAAAAGTTAAAATATATTTTACAGTTTCGCCCGAGCATCAGCCTCTTTTTGCAAATTTACTTTCTGAAGTTCAGAGCAAATACGAAGATGAACTGGACGTTGAATTTGAAGTTTCGTTTAGTCAACAAAAACCATCGACTGATACAATTGCTGTTGATTTAAACAACGAGCCTTTCCGTGAAGCCGATAACACTTGTTTGTTCCGCCCTGCGGGTCATGGTGCTCTCATCGAGAACTTAAACGATTTAAATGCCGATGTTATTTTCATTAAAAACATTGACAACGTTGTACCCGATCGACTAAAACAACCAACTGTTGATTATAAAAAAGGATTGGCTGGTGTACTTTTAAAATACCAGGAAAAACTTTTCAGGTACCAAAAGGAATTAAACGAAAAACACCATGTGGCTTTAGACAGTGGATTTTTAGCAGAAGCTGCCAATTTTTTGGAAAACACTTTAAATACCAAACCTGCAGAAAACCAGTATTATACTGAGAAAGAAGAACTTTACCACTATTTAAAAGAAAAATACAATCGCCCACTTCGGGTTTGTGGAATGGTGAAAAATGAAGGCGAACCTGGTGGTGGTCCTTTCTGGGCTAAAAATGCCGATGGCACAGTTTCGCTTCAAGTGGTAGAAAGCTCGCAAATTGATCCAAGCAGTGTTCAGCAGCAAAAAATTGTAACTAACGCCACTCATTTTAACCCAGTTGATTTGGTGTGTGCTGTTAAAAACTACAAAGGAGAAAAATTTGATTTATCACAGTTTACTGACCCGGCTACCGGATTTATTTCAACAAAATCGAAAGATGGGAAAGAGTTGAAAGCACAAGAGTTACCGGGACTTTGGAATGGTGCAATGAGCAATTGGAACACGCTATTTGTTGAGGTGCCAATTGAAACATTCAATCCTGTAAAAACAGTAAACGATTTATTACGCGATCAACATTTATAAACTGTTTTTGTGTTTACGGGTTAATTACTAATTTCGCGAACTCATTTTGAGCCAATGAACGAGGAAAGAGATAATTTGGGGGAAGAAGATTTAAGTGAAGCATTGAGTGCGTTCAAGCGCTCTTTGGTTTCTGGACGAAAAAAGTACTTCGATGTATCGGAATTCGAGGGTATTGTTGAGCAGTTGCTTGAAGAAGGCGACTTGAACACGTCAGAAATTGCTGCACAACAAGGAATTCAGATTCACCCGAATGCTATTCCGCTTCATTTGAAATATGCTCAAATCCTTATCAGTAAAGGAAAATACGACGAGGCACATAAATACCTTAATTTTGCTGAGAATGTTGAAACGGGAAATCCTGACATTCATTTGTTAAAAGGATCGGCTTGGTTAATTATGGGCAAAGAACCGGAAGCCAAAGCTTCGTTCCGAAAAGCCATAAAACATGCTGCCGGAGAAGAAGACGATATTCTTTACCACATTGCATCGGCGTTTGTGCAGGTAGGCGAAATCAAAAAGGCGATTTATTATTTTGAAAAAGCAGTTGAGCTAAATCCGAAAAATGACTTAGCTCTCTATGACCTGGCATTTTTTTTCGACCAATTAGGCGATTACAAAAACAGCATAAAGTATTACAATAAGTTTATTGATAACGACACTTACAACTACACCGCGTGGTTCAATCTCGGAATTGTATTCAACAAAGCCAATATGCACGATAAAGCTATTGTTGCTTACGAGTATGCTTTGGCAATTAACGAGAATTTCCACATGGCACTTTTCAACATTGGCAATGCTTTGGCAAACTCAGAGCGATTTAGCGAAGCCATAGAAAAATACCACGAATATTTGAAAATTGAACCAAAAAATGACGATGCCTATTGTTACATTGGCGAGTGTTACTTAAACCTGGAAGACAACGAACAATCGAAATACAATTACGAGCAAGCACTGAAAATAAACAAGGAAAACGACACTGCCTTGTTTGGAATTGGATTACTAATGTGGATTGAACAAAAGTTTGACCAAAGCATTGAGTCTATTTCGAAGGCGATAAAAATTGACGAGAAAAATCCGGAATACTGGCTTACACTTGGAAAAGTGAACAATGACGCGGGGCAACTGGACCAAGCGTTAAAAGCTTTCAAACAAGGTGTCCGCCACGATTCGGAGAATACAGAAACCTGGCTGACATGGGTGGAAACGCTTAAAAATAGCGGGGAAACTAATAAAGCAATTCGAATCCTTAAACAGGCCATAAAAAATAACGACGATTCGATGTTAAAGTATCGTTTGGTAGCCCTTCTTCTAGGAAATAGAAAACAAAAAGAAGCACACGAATGGCTTAAGGTTGCCATGAAACAGAACTTCGAGAACATCAATTATTTATTCGATATTTACCCAAGGTCGCTAAAAAGCAAACGGCTAAAAAAAGTGGTCGACGAATTTAGAAGAGAAGAGAAATAGCTTTCTAAAATTCCAAAAAATAATCACAGTTCGACTTCGCTCACTGTGACGTCAGGCTGAGCGCAGTCGAAGCCTATTTCCAAGAATCAAACAGCTGCCCATCTTTACCAAAAACCGGGTCGGTAGTAGGCAAAGCTACTTTCAGAATATTTTGGCGTGCATTTATCACTTCTTCTTTTTTACCATAATTCATATCCCACTTTTGTCGATCGGGATAAGCACCAACTACTGCAAAGTCGCTACTCGAATCTATTCGTTTATGAGCAGTTCCGGCTGGAAGAACCACCAGATCTCCCTTTTCGATACGAACAACTTTACTTCGGTCACCTCCCAATTGAACTTCGGCCCAGCCGCCATAAACTCCTAAAGCCTCGTGTGCTGTAGAATGATAATGATAAAAATCGTACACGCCGTTTCGCCAACTTCCACCCCAGCTATTTTTACTGAAGGTATTTTCAATTTGCCCGGGACTTACCGATTCGCCAAATACATTTTTATAAAGCAAAACCGGCAACTTCGTGTTATTGGGAAAGTTCCCATTTTCATTTAATTGAAGTACAACAATTTCGGCTTCATTATTTATTTGCGCATTCATAACAATAGTGCTTAAGGCCAACAGTAATGTTAAAGTAATTCTAAGTTTCATTCTGAGTTATTTTTCAATGTAAACAACAATAATGTATTACGATTTGTTTTTGTATTTTCGCAATCCAAATAAATTGATTGACAAACACATTAATCAATAATCATTCATGATTAATTATTTAACTAGATGAGCAGAACAATTAAAGACTATTTTACGCTGGTATTAAAAGGAATGGGAATGGGTGCTGCCGATGTGGTGCCGGGAGTATCGGGCGGAACAATTGCTTTTATAACAGGCATTTACGAAGAACTAATTAACTCCATAAAATCCATAAACGTAAATGCCATTAAATTGTTTTTTACGGGCAAGTTCGCCGAATTCTGGAAAGCCATTAACGGCAGCTTTTTAATTAGTGTACTTATCGGAATTGGTATTAGCATTTTTTCATTGGCAAAAGGTTTGGAGTATTTGCTGAACAACTTCCCTATTTTGGTTTGGTCATTTTTCTTTGGATTAATCGTAGCATCGGCCATTTACGTTGCTCGTTCTATTAAAAAATGGGACATTGGAAGCGTGATTGCCGGAATTGCCGGAATTGCCATTGCCTATTTTATCACCGTAATAACACCTGCCGAAGCGAATACCAACTACTGGTTTATTTTCCTTTCGGGATCCATTGCCATTTGCGCTATGATTTTACCCGGAATTTCAGGAAGTTTCATTCTGGTTTTACTGGGTATGTACAAGTTTATTTTGGAAGCTGTTGGCGACATGAAAATTGCAGTTATTGGCACGTTTATGGCAGGTGCAGCAGTCGGGATTATTGCTTTCTCGAATGTACTTTCGTGGTTGCTAAAAAAATACCACAACCTAACCATTGCCGTTTTAGCTGGTTTTATGGTTGGCTCGCTAAATAAAGTTTGGCCTTGGAAAGAGGTTACTGAAACCATACTTGACCGACACGGCGAATTAAAACCAATTGCCGAAAGCAATATTTTACCTGCAAC
>JAUVDE010000271.1 GCA_030595485.1 Draconibacterium sp. | reverse complement strand
AACGAAGAAAACATTTGGTTTACCTGGAAACCGGAAGAAAAAACACTTTACGCCATTCTCACAAAAGTTCCCGACTGGAAACGAGGAGATAGGAAAGAGTTTATTTTGAAGTCGGTGAACGCTACATCGAATACCAAAGTTGATGTATTGGGGCAGTCGAGCAAACTGGTGGAATACCAGCCCGAAACCGATGCGGCAACTTACTTTGAGCAACAAGAAGATGGTTTGCATATTTCGTGTGTACGAGCACAACGTATTTACAACAACCACAAATGGCACAATCCATTGGTTTTGAAAATTACTGAAGCAGAACCTGCACTTGAACCTCCTGTGATTCTAACTAAAAAAGCAGAAATCACCGGTACCGATAATTTTGAAAGATTAATGTTTCAAGGTAATGTATTAAATACCGGCGATGCTAAAAAGGTAAAAGTTGGTTTTCAATACCGCGAATATGCTGGATTTGTGGAAGAATTATACTCTGACGAATGGCAAGAAACTGAAACCATAGAAATAAATACCGGTGAATTTGGATTAAAACCATCATTAAAAAAAGAAGGAAAAACATATCAGTACCGGGCATTTATTCAACACCCAAAACTTCGGGTTTATGGAGATATTTTAAAGGTACAGTTTTAGCCGCGTTTAAATCAAATCGGGTTTTACAATTTTCTAAAACAGCAACAAAATACTTAGAAGCTACTCTACAATTATTTCATCAACAAAAATAAACACGCCCGAATCTGTTCTTCGTGGGTAAATGGTTTTTACTTTCAAAAATTTACAATAAACCGTTTCAAAATCAACTTCAATTGTCCACAATTCACCATTAGAGGTTTTTATCGTTGGTTTTTCACGGTCGGTTTTCCAGGTTTTAAGTGGCTTGTAGTTTTTACCATCGTCTGAAATACTTAACTCCAGCCCTACCGGAAAAAAGATCCCAGCCCCCGCTTGCTCAATACAGTTGTATCCAATCTTCGAAATTTCAGTTATTTCGTCAAACTCAAAAGTCGCTGTAAAATCGGTTTGCAGCATGCCCAACCATTTTCCGTTTCCCCATTTAGTGCCACCAAAATCAGTATCAACCAAAGTATAGCCAGCTTTTGCCGCATATTTTCCTTTTGGCTCAGGTTCAATACTAACCTTTGCTCCGCGCGCTTTGTGCATAATTGCATCCATTTCCTCAGTTTCGGCCAGAATTTTACCATCCATTACAGAAATAGCTTTTACCAGTACCGATTCCACTAATTCAAATGGTTCCGAGTACAGTTTTGCTGTTTCAGGTTTGGGTGTGGTTCCATCGATTGTATAGAAAATTTGAGTTTCCAGTTCCGATTCAATGCTAACTACAATATTTTTTGATGTTCGATTTAATTCAAATTGAATATTGGGACGAAAGGCACTTTTAGCGAAGTTTATATCCATTTGCTCATAACGCTCGATTAATCCCAGCATTTTCGATCTAAATTTTTCCCAGTCTTTTTTGTCTTCTGCCTGCCATGCAACTTCTGCTAGAGCTGCCATCCGCGGAAAAACCATATACTCAACATGTGCCGGATTAGCCATATATTCAGTCCAAACATTCCCCTGAACACCCAAAACCAAATCAGAATATTTTGATTCCAGACCTTCTGGGACAGGTTCGTATTCATACACTTTTTTCAAGGTTGAATACCCACCAAAAGCAAGAGGTTCGTTTTTGCTTAAGCTCTGGTAATGATCGAAATAGAAATGCGAACCCGTAGTTAAAACCGTTGGATGACCTTTCTTTAAATAATCGGCAACGCTATTTTCTCCTGCCCAATACATAATGGTTGCCGATTCTGAAAGTTCACCTTCCAAAATTTCGTGCCATCCAATTAATTTTCGTCCTTTCGCTTTTAAATATTCATCAAAATGATTTACAAAATGACTCTGCAACTCATGCGAGTCGTAACCTTTATCCTTCATCATCTTTTTACACGAAGGACAATTTTCCCAATTTCTTTTGTTTACTTCATCGCCACCAATATGAATGTATTCTGAAGGAAACAATTCCAAAACCTCATCAAGAATATCTTCCAATAATTGATAACTTCCGGGGTTACTGGCGCAATACACATCCGATTTTTTAATAGACTGGTGGCTTATATCTTTACAGGCTAAGTGCGGATAACACTGAAAAACAACTTGCGAATGTCCGGGCAATTCAATTTCAGGCAGTACAGTAATGCATCGTTCTTTTGCATATGCCACCACTTCTTTAATTTCCTCCTGCGTATAATAGCCTCCGTATTTAGGGCGACTATCACCCGCTTTCCAAACCTCATAATCTTCCCAGGGCTTTTTATTTTCATGAACCACACGCCAAGCACCAATATCAGTAAGTTCGGGGTGCGATTTTATTTCAATACGCCAGCCAATCCCATCTACCAAGTGCCAATGAAAAACATTCAATTTATGAAGCGCCAAATAATCAATATATTTTTTTACAAAATCAAGCGGCATAAAATGACGCGAAACATCGAGGTGCATGCCACGCCACGGGAAACGTGGTTTATCAATAATTTTAACTGCTGGTAGTGTAATTTTATAAATTGATCCTTTTTCCAATTCAGCGGGCAACAATTGACGAATGGATTCAACGGCGTAAAACAAACCTTCTGCACCAAACGAACGAATTAGAACACCACTGCGTGCTATTTCTAATAAATAGCCTTCATGTGTTAACGAATCGAGTGAAGCATCCCACTCAAATGTAAAATCAGATTTAAGCGTTTCAGTTTCATTCTGAAAAACAATGGGTAGGTCCTTCTTCAAAATTTGCCGTAAGGACTTTGCAGCTGGTAACATTTGTGAATCTTGAATAATAATCCTACTGTTATTATCAACAATAAACGGTTTTTCCTTTTTTTTAAGTACAAAAACTGGTTCCGGAATAATTTGAACCGGCTGCACCTGAGTTTGTTCCTGACACGAATTCAAACAGAATAAAACCACGCTGATTATTATCGCCACATAACTATTTTTCATATTCACAATTTTATAATGCCGTAAAAAAACAAACTTAAAAGTATTCAAACAATGCAAATCCTCATACATTATTCTGTTTAAAATGAAAGCTTAGTCATTAAAGCCCTCAACTAAACTGTTTGAAAAAGTCCCAACAAACTAACAATTCGGAACTAAATGCGACCAATTATTTAAATTTCAACAAAAATCGCATAAATTAATTTCAATTCGTTTTTGTTTTTAATATTAATTTTTACATTTGCCTTCAACATAAGAAAACAAAATGAGGAATTTATCTATTAATATTCTAGTCCTTCTAACTGTCATTCTAAGAATTTCAGAGAAAGGCTAATTATATTGTAGATTAATAGAAAATATTTACAAGCCTTTCTCTAAAACCGAGAAAGGCTTTTTTAATGTAAAAACAGACAAAAAAAGACAAAAAAGTATGCAAATACCATTACGCAGCGATACAACTACTCAAGGACGCCGAATGGCTGGCGCCAGAAGCCTTTGGAGAGCTAACGGAATGAAAGAAGAACATTTCGGGAGACCGGTAATTGCCATTGTAAATTCATTTACACAATTTGTTCCCGGTCATGCTCATTTACACAATATTGGACAATACGTTAAAGGTTTAATCGAAGAACAAGGTTATTTTGCTGCCGAGTTTAACACTATTGCCATCGACGATGGTATTGCCATGGGACACGACGGAATGTTGTACTCTTTACCATCGCGCGACGTAATTGCCGATAGTGTAGAATACATGTGTAACGGGCATAAAGTGGATGCCATGGTTTGCATTTCGAACTGCGATAAAATTACACCAGGAATGCTAATGGCTGCTATGCGATTAAATATCCCGGCGGTATTTGTTTCGGGCGGACCAATGGAAGCTGGAGAAGTAGACGATAAAGCTCTCGATTTAGTGGACGCTATGGTAATGGCTGGCGATGATTCTGTAAGTGACTCGTACCTTCAACAAGTTGAGGAAAACGCTTGTCCAACTTGTGGTTCATGTTCGGGTATGTTTACTGCAAACTCAATGAACTGTTTAGCCGAAGCAATTGGATTGGCACTTCCGGGCAATGGAACTATCGTAGCTACTCACGCTAACCGTAATAAACTTTTCGAAGAAGCAGCTGAAAGAATTATTGCTGCAACAAAAGCTTATTATTTTGAAGGTGATGATTCAGTTCTTCCAAGAAGTATTGCCACTCGCGATTCTTTTATGAATGCAATGAAGTTGGATATTGCCATGGGGGGGTCAACCAACACAGTTCTTCATTTATTGGCTATTGCCCACGAAGCAGAGGTTGAATTTACAATGGAAGACATTGATAAACTTTCGCGAATTACTCCAAACCTTTGCAAAGTTGCTCCAAGCTCTAATTACCATGTTGAGGATGTAAACCGTGCAGGTGGAATTCTTTCAATTTTAGCTGAATTGGACAAAGCAGGTTTAATGGAAACCAAGGTTAGCCGAATTGATGGAAGGACTTTAGCTGAAGCCATTGCAGAATATGATATTACAAGCGACACCGCTACAGAAGATGCAAAACGACGTTTTAAGTCGGCTCCAGGTGGCGGAAGAAACCTGGTAATGGGCTCGCAAAGCAGCACTTATAAAGAACTTGATGATGACCGTGAAAAAGGTTGTATTCGTAATTACGAAAATGCGTATAGCAAAGACGGTGGTTTAGCTATTCTGTATGGAAATATTGCAGAAAACGGCTGTATTGTTAAGACTGCTGGTGTTGACGAGTCAATTTTCAAGTTCACCGGAACAGCAAGAGTATTTAATTCGCAAGACGATGCAGTAAATGGTATTTTGGGAAACACGGTTCAGAAAGGCGATGTTATTGTTATTCGTTACGAAGGACCAAAAGGCGGACCGGGTATGCAAGAAATGCTTTACCCAACGTCGTACCTTAAATCGATGCTATTAGATAAATATTGTGCCTTAATTACCGACGGACGTTTTTCAGGTGGAACATCTGGTCTTTCAGTTGGTCACGTATCACCTGAAGCAGCTGGTGGCGGTGCAATTGGTTTAATTCAGAACAACGATAAAATTGAATTTGACATTATAAACCGTTCCGTAAATCTGTTAATTTCTGATGAAGAATTAGCCCAGCGAAGACAAGTGGAAGAAGCAAAAGGCAAAGATGCATTTACTCCTGTTGGAAGAGAGAGAAATATTTCGAAAGCTTTAAAAGCTTATGCCAGTTTGGTTTC
>JAUVDE010000422.1 GCA_030595485.1 Draconibacterium sp. | reverse complement strand
GATTTAACAATAATAGCCGTAGGTGAAACCTACGGTTTGATAAAATAATATGCCAGAACCCCGAAAGGGGTTCTGGCCCTTGATTCGAATTATTTGCTAATAAATTGATATTAAAGATGCTACAAATTACTGATTACCTTGATGTTCTTTTTTCAGAAGGTCTAATACTGTTTTTACCGGATTGAAGGTGGTCATGGGAACCTGTACAAAACAAGTACTCCAGTTGCTCATGGCTCCGTTCCAAAGTCCGGGTAATTCCATTGCTTTTAAGGGTTTTCCGTTTAACGATTTTTTAGTGATAAAACCGGTGTCAGGATCGCGATACTTCATTAAATCAAATTTCTCGCCTTTGTAGTTTTTTACTCCGCAAAATAAGTCGGTAATATTTGCGTAGCACGACGATTGAAGTATGGTAACTTGCTCTGAATCCTCTTTGTTAACCTGATCGGTTTCTACCAGTTGTAACGATTCTGAACCATCGAAATGTTTAACCCAGAATGGTCCGCCACCAGTATTGCTACTTTCTACAACACCACAAATTCGAATTGGTCTATTCAGTTTTTCTTTCAGAAACTCGATTTTAGCAGCATTATCTTTTTCTGAAAAATTAGTCGGAAGTTTAAAACCCAAATTGTTTTCGAGGAAGTCTTTAATATCTTGTTCAAGGTTTGCATCAAATGCACTTTCATCATCTAATTGTTCGCAATAGTTAAATACGGTTTGCTGTGTATTTTGAAGTACACCACCCAATGCCTTTTTATAATTAACGGTGTCTTGCAACAACCAGTTGGCAGCTACATTATCAATGTTTTTTACAAAAATTACATCGGCATCAATCTCGTTCAAATTTTTAAGCAGTGCACCATGTCCTCCCGGTCTGAAAAGCAACTTACCATCGTCGGTTCTAAAAGGAAGGTTATCCATATCAACCGCAAGTGTGTTTGTGGCCTGGTCTTGCATCGAAAACGAAACCTTGTATGTTTTGTTGAATTTGCTTTCGTAAGCAGGAATGGCTCTACTAAAGTGGTCCTTTACCAAAGGAATATGTTCTTCTGAAAGTGTAAAATGCAAATTGACATTTCCTGCTGCATCGCTACAATAATTTGCTCCTTCAATAAGGTGCTCGTCTATTGCTTTTGCGGTGTTCTCTTCGTTATATTTATGGAAGGTAAGTAGTGCTTTTGGGAGTTTTCCATAATTTAGTCCATCCTCAGAAAGTAGGCAGTCAACTATTTTTTTGTCTTTTGCTTTTACTAGTTCAGCAAAATTTCCTTCAAAATAAGCTTCCAATTCCTTAGAAAAAGCAAAGTTTTCAATTTCATTAAAAAACTCTTGAATGCCCGGATCGTTTTTATCAACTGCACCTTCCATATAATTGAAAAGGAGTTGAAACATACGACTTGCAGCACCCGAGGCTGGAACAAATTTTACCAACTTTTTTTCATCAGTATTTTCGTCGAAGAGTTTGATATATTCTTTTAATTCGCCTTCTGAAAGTTTTCGTAGACCCTCATTTTCATTCACATTTCCACAAAGTGTGAGTTCCGGAAATCCGTTTATAAATAGATTAAGTTGTGTTTCTACCTGTTCAGCTTGTATGCCAAGTGATTTTATTTGTTCAAGGTCCTTGTTCGATAAATTCATAATTGTTCTTTTACTTTCGGGCACAATTTAATAAATCTAAAAAGAAGTTTGGGGTAATTTTCGATTACAATTAGGTGACTAATTCTATTGTTCACATTCATCTCATTCCGGTTTTAATTTTAGAATTGTTATTTCGCTAATTGTACCAATGCGCATGGGTGGCCCAAAGGTTCCAACTCCTTGCGAAACATACATTTTTGTGCCCTTAAAATCGTGAAGTCCTTTGTTGTAATCAAACATCCAGTTGGTAATAATATTTACAGGGAACAATTGGCCGCCATGTGTATGTCCGGCCAGGTATAAATTGACGCCATGTTGATTGGCATATTTTATTCCGTCAGGACTGTGGTGCAGCAATACGGTCGGTTTATTAGGAAAAATATTCAACTTGTTTAAAGTGCTTTTTATGGTGGCTCGCTTTTCCGAAGCATGCATGCCCACAGTCCTATTGTCGGGACGCATGTGGTTTAAGCCAATCAATTGCAGCTCGTTAAAATGACTTACTTCATTTTCTAAAACAGTAACTCCGGTTTCGCGTAATTTCTGTTTAATTTCTTTTGTTCCCGAATAACCATCGTGGTTTCCTTCAACAAAAAATACCGGAGCATTTAACTCTTTTAAGGGTGCTAAACTTGCCTTGCTTAGTCTGATTTTCCCATCGAATAAATCGCCGGTTATAAATACAACATCGGGGTTTTCAGCATTGGTTTTATTTACTACATTTTGTAATGTTTTTACACCCCAAAAATGCCCAATATGAATATCGCTTAATAAGGCCGCTGTAATTTCATTTTTCAGCCCTTTTATTGGTACATCTACTTCGCGAATTCGTTTGTTTGTAGCGTTCCATATTCCAAAAGTACTTATTGTTAAAGCTAAAATTAGGGCTGAAATTCCGGATGTTTTTCCTTCAAGGTTTGTAAACAGACTTACCAAATCAACAGTAAGAACAGATAAAAACAAGAACAGCATAAATCCCATTAGAATGGCTGCTGCGCTGTATGCGAGGTTTGCAAAACCGCCTTCGGCATTGGTAAGGGCAATTAAGCCACCAATCATAAAAATGGTAATAGCAGCAAAAGCAAGGTATAAATACCACGAGCTGCCAAGGTTAAAATATTCTGTAAATCGGCGCGATAGATAAATGTTGGCGCCTATTAGTATTCCGAAAAACGCTATAAGAAAAAGTAATGGTTTCATTGTTCCAGTTTTCAATCTTTAAACTGGAAGTAAAAATACTTTATTTTGAAAACAGTAAGTTATTTCTTTACCTCAAGTGATTAAAATTTATTTCAGAATGATAAGTGCTTACTGTGGACTGAATAATACAGCTAATCAAGCTATTGCATTTTACTTATGATATTCAGAGATTTAGATGCTGTTTTGATTGAACAAATCTGACGGAAAATGTTTATATTGTGATGTTTAATCTAAATCAACTGTCATGAAATCTGCACCTCAAGTTTTCTTCCAACTGGTTTTTACAACTCTTTTTTCATTTTTTATTTTGAATGTAGAAGCACAAGATGGCGCTCAACTGTACGGACAAAACTGCGCTCAATG
>JAUVDE010000455.1 GCA_030595485.1 Draconibacterium sp. | reverse complement strand
TTGACGAAGAATGATATGAATAATGCAGGACGATATTTAAATATGGCAAGAAACATAAACAACAATGCCGACCTATTTGTACTTCGTAGTATTTATGTTTCGAAGCAAAACCGAAAAGATCTTGCCAAACAATATTTGGATAAAGCAAAGGAACTAGACCCGATTAACCGGGAAGCTCAGGAACTGCTAAAATCGTTTCAACAACCGAATAAAGCTGCAACTTCCGCGTCAAAATCAGCCACCCAGAAAAAACCAGCACAACAGCAGTCAATTATGTTTCAAAAACCAAAACCGAAGAAAAAGAAATCAAATCCATTTCTCATTCCTGTTAAGTAAATTAATTGAAGTATTTTCAGGTTGATTATATACCCTGAATGACAACTTCAACTGAACATAATATTTAGCAATAGGGCATTAAAAACCCCGGAGCCTCTGCTCCGGGGAAAAAACCAAAAATCAACTAACCTTTAAACCGTGTGGCGACTTCATCCCAGTTGATGAGATTCCAGAATGCATTCACATAATCCGGACGTCTATTTTGGTAATTCAGGTAATATGCGTGTTCCCACACATCAATTCCGAGAATCGGAGTTCCCTGAACTTCCGCTACATCCATCAAAGGATTATCCTGGTTGGGCGTTGACGAAATCACCAGCTTATTGTTTTGAAGAACCAACCATGCCCAACCCGAGCCAAAGCGCGTTACCGCGGCTTTAGCGAAGACTTCTTGGAAATTTTCTATAGTTTCGAACGAATCTTTTATCGCATCTAATAATACTCCTTCCGGAGCCGGTGCACCACCTGGTGCAATTACATTCCAATATAAGTTGTGGTTAAAAAAACCACCACCATTATTACGTACTGCTACCGATTGCCCAGACACTCCACTTAAAATATCCTCAATTGATTTTCCTGCAAGGTTTGTTCCATCAACTGCAGCATTCAAGTTATTTGTATAACCTGCATGGTGCATTGAATGATGAATTTCCATTGTTCTTGCATCAATATGTGGCTCAAGTGCCGTGTAGTCGTATCCTAATTTTGCTAATTCAAATGCCATTTTGTTTCTTATTAAAGATTTAAATATATTTTATTCTGAAAGCAAAAATAAACGCTATTTAGAATTAATCCAAATCTTTTGAAAATAAAACACATCGATATCCTTTATTGTTCATAGAGGAAAGTAATTTAAATTAAAATTTCTCAAAAAAACATCAACCCTTTTATACGAATGCTGTGCAGGGAGCCTAAAACAGGAGTATTGAAGTCTGACAAAATTTTAGAAAACTGGGCACACTTTTACCCGCGAAAGTCCAACTTTCTTAATTATGGTTACCTTTGGCGCCTATTCGAAGAACATGAACCGAAGTATTTTAAAACTTGCCATTCCAAACATCGTCAGTAATATAACCATACCTCTACTTGGATTGGTTGATTTGGCTTTAATGGGACATCTGGACTCAAAAGTATATATCGGTGCAATTGCCCTGGGTGGTGTAATTTTCAATTTCATTTATTGGGGTTTTAGTTTTCTTCGTATGAGCACTACCGGTTTTACAGCTCAGGCTTTTGGAGAAAAAAACCAAACCGAAAGTATTACCATTCTGGTTCGTGCATTGCTTGTTGCCGGAATTATCAGCTTTTTCATTTTAATTCTTCAAGCACCAATTGCCTGGGGAAGTTTTAAAATAATTGGAGGAAGCCCCGAAGTTGAAACTTTAGCCGATGAATATTTTAGAATTCGGGTATGGGCTGCACCGGCAGCTTTAAGTTTATTTGTATTTAGTGGTTGGTTTTTGGGTATGCAAAACGCCCGTTTCCCAATGATTATTGCAATTGCAGTAAACGTAGTTAACATTCTGCTTAGCATGTTTTTTGTTTTTGTCCTGAATATGAATTCAAGAGGCGTTGCACTAGGAACTGCAATTTCGCAATACGTTGGTTTGGCCATTGCATTCATTTTATTCTTCTCGCGATACAAACACCTTATTTTGAATGTATCGAAAAAAGGTATTATGAATGTTAAGATATTGTCCGAATTCTTTAAAGTGAATACTGATATCTTTATCCGCACCTTTTGTATTATTACCGTTTTTACTTTTTTCACATCCAAGTCGGCAAGTATTAACGATACCATTTTAGCCGTTAACTCCATACTAATTCAATTGCTACTGTTCTTTTCATTTTTTATCGATGGTTTTGCATTTGCAGGCGAAGCTCTGGTTGGTAAGTTTATTGGAGCAAAACAAATACCAGAACTAAAAAGAGTAATTAAGCTCTTATTTTACTGGGGGATTGGATTGGCACTAGCATTTACCATTATTTACCTACCTGGTGTAAACCTAATTCTGAAATTACTTACCACACAAGCCGAAGTAATTACAAGTGCACAGCCATTTTTGGTTTGGGTAATTTTAGTTCCACTGGCAAGTTTTGGCTCGTTTATTTGGGACGGTGTTTACATTGGTGCAACAGCATCAAAAGCCATGCGAAACACGCTACTTATTTCAGCCTTTGCCGTTTTCGCACCTGTATATTATTTCCTTAGTCCCCACTTGGGCAACCACGCACTTTGGATAGGCATGTTGTTATTTATGTTATCGAGGGG
>JAUVDE010000173.1 GCA_030595485.1 Draconibacterium sp. | reverse complement strand
CCCCTCGCAACGTACATTCATATGATTCCACTCGCCAGCTTTTTTTACCAAAGTAGAGCTTGGTGCCAAGTGACCAAAAATACCTCCACACATATAAGTAGGTACCCAGCCTTTATCTTCGAAATAATAATCGTCGCAAATTTGTACTTCAAGCGAATTCGGAATCCAGTCTTGACGATTGGTGCAATAAACAATTACTCCGCTGTTGGTTCCCTGTTCGTTTTTAAATTCAAGGTCTATTACAAAATTCTCGTACTCAACTTTTGTAAAAATACAGGCATCTTCACTTGCCGTAAGAATATCATCCTGATAAGTCCAAACACCTTGTTCATCCAATACATTCGAAAGATCGTTATTAAACACCGGTTCCCATTTCGGTTGGCAACTACTCATTAAACTCACCAAAAGAAATAATACTATAATATTTGTCTTCATCTTTCTATAATTCTTTAATCTTCAAATTCTTAAACCATATCTTACTTCCATGATCCTGCAAACAAAGCTTGCCTGTTTTTGCATAACCATAATCCGGAAAGTCATCCCACTTGCCGCTATTACGACGTGTGTTCCAATCCTCGCTCCAAGGTACAAACTCCGTTACCTTTTTACCATTTAACCAATACTCAGCCTTGGCTTCGGTGAATTTAATCATCGAACTATTCCATTCGCGAACGTTTACTTTTTTCTGATCATTTGGAAGATACATCGCATAGTCGGCTGCAGTTTTTTGCCAATCTTCAAGTGCGTACTGACTGCCATCCGGATTTCTAAAATCATCATCTTCAATGTGCTGATATTCCGGACCAGTTTCGTAAGCTGCTTTGTATTTGGGATCTTCAACCACATGATACATCACCCCACTATTCCCATTGGGACCCAATTTCCAATCCCATTTCAAAATAAAATTACTGTATTCTTTAACAGATACAATATCACCGCCAATATCGCCGCCAAGTCCTTGTCCTACCAGGCAACCATCTTCCACAATCCAACCAGAAATCTTTTCTTCATTGAAATTCTTCCAGCCATCTGTAGTTTTCCCGTCAAAAAGAAGTTGCCAGCCATCACCTTTTTCTTGTGCTGTCAATGCATTTTCGCTTACTACTTCTTTTGTCACCGACTCTTGCTCACTTTTTTTTGTTCCGGTATTGCATGCAATTAATGCGATTAAAGCAATACATGTGAATAATATATTTTTCTTCATTGTTATAAGTTTTAGTTCTAAGAAGTTGGCAATACCCAACCTTTTCTATAATTGTGTTTTATAAATTCTTCAACTGTCTTTTTAGCATTTAAGTTAACCAGTTTCGAGCTAAACGAAGGATGACCATCTTTTACAGAATATTCACCAACCGTTGTTACAGGCAATTCATCCGTATCGCTAATGTTTGTAAAGTTCATGTTTGCGCCATCCCATTGTAAAGTTCGATTTAAGGCTTGCAAACGAACCGCCAAAACTCCCATAACAACCATTTCGTTAAATGGTCCCGAATAATTGAAATTAGAACTTGCTGGCACCCGGTTTTCGGGAGATTCTTTACATGATCGGATCCAATCCCGAGCATGTGGTTCATCCTGAATACCTCCAACTTTATAGCCCGGAACTCTTCTCAATGTTTCGGCCACCTTGGGTTTTCTTCCTGACAATAAGCGTGGATTTATACCTCCTAAATTACACATTAACTTGTCCTTGGTTCCAACAAATAAACAAGCTCCCATATTATCTTCCATTAGCGCTTCTCCATCCGCAAGTTCCTCAGGTCGCGAAGGCATTAAACCACCATCGTACCAATGTACTTTTACCTCAGGCATTTGAACTTTTGCATTCGATTTTCTTGCAGGGAAAGTGTATTCAACCTTTTCGGCCTGTGGTGCACCATCCGAGTTAATGGCAGTTGAAGATCCATCCACTTTGGTGGGATAACCCAAATCTAAAGCGGCATAAACCGGATCGAGAATATGACAAGCCATATCGCCTAAGGCACCGGTACCAAAATCCCACCAACCACGCCAATCCCATGGATGATATGCACGGTGATACGGACGTTCAGCTGCTGGTCCGATAAACAAGTCCCAGTTTAAAGTATCAGGAACTTTCATTTCATCTGCCGGACGTGAAAGTCCTTGTGGCCAAAGTGGACGGTTTGTCCAGGCGTGCGCTTCGGTTACTTCACCAATTTCTCCATTTGCAATCCATTCCTGAATCGTACGAACTTCGGGCGATGAATTTCCCTGGTTACCCATTTGTGTAGCAACTTTGTATTTTTGTGCCAACTGAGTTAATAAACGCGACTCGTAAACGGAGTGAGTAAGTGGCTTTTGACAGAATACATGTTTTCCGCGCACAATTGCTTCGGCGGCAATAATGGCATGAGTATGATCAGCCGTAGCAACCATTACCGCATCAATATCATCACCCATTTCATCGTACATTTTCCGAAAGTCCCAAAAACGTTTTGCATCTGGATAAGCCTCGAAGGTCTTTTTTGAGTAGGTCCAATCCACATCGCATAAAGCAACAATGTTTTCAGAAGTCATTGTGGCGATATTGGCAGCACCTTTGCCCCCAATTCCAATGCCTGCAATGTTTAGTTTATCACTCGGCGCTTTGTATCCAAGAGTATTGCCCAACACAAAACTTGGTACAATAGTAATACCAGCTGCTGTCCCTGCTGATGTCCGGATAAATTTTCGTCTCGACAGTTCCATAATTTAGTTAGTTTTTATTGATTTTTATTTTTAGCCTCAAGTTAGCCTAAATTTTGTTTAACAAAGCAAATACATAAAAAGTAGATTTTATGATACTATTTTACGTTATCATTCAAAATTATTACGAATATTTACGATAATATTGTATTAGCATTGAACAAACAACAGAATGAAACCAATAATTGAACGACTCAACAAAGCACCCAAATCCTCTTTTGTCATTCAAAAAGATATTTTTCCGCATTACCCCACTCCGTGGCATCATCATCCGGAATACGAACTTGTTTTGGTTGTAAAAAGTACCGGCAAAAAGGTTATTGGAGACCAAATCAGCAATTTCACCGATGGCGATCTTACATTAATGGGACCTTTCCTCCCGCATGTTTATCACAACGATAAAATCTATTACGAAGAAGACTCAACTCTGACTGCTGAAGCAATCGTCATTCATTTTTCGGAAGATATTGCTGGCAAAGGACTTTTTGAAATTCCGGAATTTGAGTCTATAAAAAGATTGCTGACAGATTCGTTAACCGGAATTTCCATTAGTGGAAATACGAGGCAAATTGTGGAGGATAAAATGCACAAGATGTTAGAACTGAATGGTGCACTACTTATCATCGAATTGTTATCGATTCTCCATTTGCTAGCAGATACAAAGGAAAAGGAACAGATTGCAAGCCCGGGTTTTTCGGAAAATTTTAAACCTTCGGGTTCAGAACGTATTACAAAAGTTTGCGATTATATAATGCAAAACTTTAATACCGATTTAAAACTAGCTCATGTGGCAAAAGTAGCCAACATGTCTCCCAATGCATTTTGTAGTTTTTTCAAACAACGAACGCGCAAAACCTATGTCAATTTTCTGAATGAAATTAGGGTTGGTTATGCATGCCGGCTATTAATTGAAAACCAATACAATATTTCGGAAATTTGTTACAAAAGTGGATTTCAAAATTTGTCAAATTTTAACCGTCAGTTTAAAAAGATTCAGAACAAAACACCTATTCAATATAAAAATGATATTGTGTTAATTAATAGTTAGTGGAAGTCAATTCTATACCTGATAAGTTTCAAACCTTCTTTTTAAACTCAACCAAAGCAAACCAATTATCCGAATCGGTATGAAATCGTTTTATTTCAAGTCCGGCCTCGTCAATTAATTCATAAATGCTTTCCCTTGTAAATTTATGTGAGTTTTCGGTATGAATCGAATCACCTTCTTTTAAATGAATGGTTTGCTCGAAAAAAGGAGAATTAATTTCAACATCCTTAATTGCACACAAATGCATTTCTATTCGCGATTGCTCCGGATTAAAAAAAGCTCGGTGTTCAAAAGCATCCAAATTAAAATCGGACTGAATGATACCATTCACTACATTCAAAATATTTTTATTGAATTGTTCAGTCACCCCAAGTGAATCGTTGTAGGCGGCATGAAGAACCTCTTCCGGTTTAACCAAATCGAAACCAAGCAATAAAGTATCGTTCTTTAGAATTCCTTTCGAAAGGTTCTTGATAATCTCCTTCGCTTCTGTTTTGTTAAAATTACCAATTGTACTTCCCAAAAAACAAACAATTCTGTCTTTTTCGGAGTGTGGAATTAAATTTAATTGATGAATAAAATCGGCAACATAACCATCAATTTCCAATTCAGGATAGCGTTCGGAAAGAATGTTCGCAGAATCAGAAATAGCAGACTGGCTAAAATCAACCGGAATGTATTTTATATGTGGCATATTTCGTTCAGCGGCCTTCAATAAAATTGAAATTTTAGAGCAGTCACCACTTCCCAACTCAATTATTTCGAAGGATCGATTACGATTCATAAACTCAGGAGCAATAGCTTTCAAAATACCTTTCTCTGTTCGAGTTGGATAATATTCTTTTAACTGCGTTATTTCTTCAAATAAAAGCGAGCCCTTTTCGTCGTAAAAAAACTTACTCGAAATGCTGGGATCTTTAGAACTCAAGCCATCGATAATTTCCTGACGCGCTTGTTCAATTCCAATATCAGGCAAAAGATTTTTAATCCTTACCTTTTCTTGTTGTAATATGCCGGTTTCTGAAAAGTTCATAGGCTACTATTCTGGAATTCCGGTTTCGTAAGGATTACTTGGGTCGTTACTCCATTCGAACCAACCACCATCATACACCGATACATTTGGCCAGCCCATTAGCCAGGCATTTAAAAAAGCTTCGCTTCCCCGCCATCCTGTTCCACAGAAAAACGCACAATGTTTGTCGGGTGTAATTCCTACCTCAGCCCAAGTTGCAGCTACTTCGTCTGCTTCTTTTACCGTATGATCAACATTTCGGTAATTTTCCATGTGATAGGCGTCGGTTCCGCAATTGCCAAAAACAGCTCCCGGAATTCGACCTTTTTTCTCAATGTAATTATAACCACTCACCTCGCCTATCCACTCTGGCCAGCTTCGTACGCTTACCAGTTCGGCATTCTGCGAGGCTATAATTTCTTTGGCTTCGGGTACATCAACAGCCAATTCAGGAGCGGCAGGAATTGCAACTCCAAAATTTGGAATCGAAACCGGCAAGGTTGTTTCCTTTGTTACTTCTAAACCAGAATCTTTCCACGTTTGCATTCCACCATTTAAAATACGTACATCTTTAACACCCGCATACATCATTATAAATGCACAGCGGATTGACCCCAAATGCCCGGCACTACTTCCCGGAAATGGGTCGTCGTTATCAGGAAACGAAAAACGACCGTACATCACAACTGTGGTATCTGAAGTAATGCCGTGTTTCTCCAAAGCAGCTTTTAACTCTTCAGGCGAGCGACGATTCCAGGTTTCCGACGATTCCAATTCGTTTGTATCAAGTGCAATTGCCCCCGGAATATGGTCTATCTCATAATCATCAAGATTTCGATAATGCGAATGGCACACCACGTATTTATCGTTTGTATATTCCTCTGG
Source organism: Draconibacterium sp. (assembly GCA_030595485.1). Lineage (GTDB taxonomy): Bacteria > Bacteroidota > Bacteroidia > Bacteroidales > Prolixibacteraceae > Draconibacterium. The sequence goes on along the minus strand of JAUVDE010000173.1, from coordinate 1,431 downwards.
AGTTCCCCCCGACAGTAAAGTTTTTAGCCACTCGGCAGATACCAACTGACGATAACGTGCCAAATTCCCCATGGCCAAATTTTCATCGGTAGTCCACTCTTCAACAAAAGCAGAATAGCTATTCAAATCTTTATATCCTGCGCGAGCAAACATTTTTGTGGTTGTCTCTATTTCTGAAGGGTAGCCATAAACTACGATTTTGTGCTCTGGCAAAATTCCCTTTGAACGAACTATTTCAATCCAATCGATATACTTGGTCCATTTCGTGGGTAAACTACGCGCACCTTTAATATGCCCACCACGCTTTTCACCCTTAAGTTTCCACCCATTGTAGGCATCAACAGGTCGGGTATCTATAATTTTTATGTTCGGATTATCGAGCAGATTTTCAAGTTTCGCCGTGTTGAGGGAGTTTACCTGATTTGTCATAAACTAAATTTATAAAAGTTGAAAGTAATATTTATCTCAACAGAAAAACCTTAATTCGGTTTACTTTAGGCAGAAATAAATTTTACTATATCAAATTGATTCCGAATATAGTTACAAAAAAAAATATGCTTTTTGTTAATCATTTAAAGTTCATCAATTTACTTATATTTGATTCCAAAGAACTTAAATTAATTGATCCATTTTATTCAAAATTAAATTATGAAAAATACTATTATTTTCTCTCTGACAATCGTTTTAATGGCTTTGGTTATTGCCCCGGCTTCGGCGAAAAAAGCAAACAAACTCACTAAAAAAGAAATAAAACAAGGTTGGACACTTTTGTTTAATGGTGAAGATTTTGAAGGATGGAGACGCTGCAACGGCGACGAAATGCCAGCTAACTGGGTAATTGAAGACGATGCCATGAAAGTATTATTAGGTGCACGTAAAAAACCGGGACAAGGCGCTGGTGGCGATATTCTCTATAGCCCTAAAAAATTCAAAAACTTTGAATTATCAATAGATTGGAAAGCCAGTGAAGCAGCTAACTCCGGAATTTTTTATTACGTACGCGAAACACCTCGAAAGCCTATATATTATGCAGCTCCTGAGATTCAGGTTTTGGACAATAAAAATGCCAGCGACAACAAAGTTGACAGTCATTTAGCAGGTTCGCTTTACGATATGCTTCCGGCGGATCCTAAAACAGTTCACCCTGCAGGAAAATGGAATACTTGTGTAATAAAAGTTATAGATGGAAAGGTCTCCATTACAATGAATGGAACTGTTGTAATTAATTATACGCATTGGACCGATGAATGGGATGAATTGGTAGAGAACAGCAAATTCAAAAAATTTGAAGGTTTTCAGGAAGGAATTTCCAAAGAAGGATATATTGGTTTACAAGACCACGGCTATCCGGTTTGGTTTAAGAATGTTAAGATTAGAGAATTATAATACCAAAAACATATCAAAATGAGCGATATAAATTGTTTCTTTTTT